>JBALTG010000012.1:0-56448 GCA_036964625.1 Motiliproteus sp. | reverse complement strand
GGCGAGCAAAAACGCGACAATACCCCGGCTGATGGTCTGCAGTTGCAGCCCCGGCGTAGTGGCCAGGATAACGAACAGATTCATCCCCACCGGCGGTGTAATCAGACCCACCTCTACCACCGACACCATGATCACCCCGAACCAGATCGGATCGAAGCCCAGCGACTGCACCAGCGGATAGACGAACGGCAGCGTCAACAGGATCATCGACAGTGCGTCCATAAAACAGCCCAGGATGATAAAGAACCCAATCAGCATCACTAGCACCAGGTAGCGATCCCAGCCCAGCTCACCCACCTGCTGTACCAGCTGTTGCGGTAGACCGGTGGTTTCGACGAAGTAATTGAATACCGACGTACCGATCAAAATCAGAAAGATCATCCCGGTCGTGCTCGAGGTCTCTCCCAGGCAGGAAAAAAACACCTTCGTATTCAGCTGTCGCTTGGCCAGTGCCAGCAGGAAAGCCCCCGCCGCACCGATCGCAGCGGCCTCGGTGGGTGAAAACCAACCCACGTAGATACCGCCGATCACCACCCCGAACAACAGCGCGACCGGCCAGACATTTTTCAGCGCTTTTACACGACCCGGCCAACTGGTGCGTGCATCCGCAGGCCCCAGCAGTGGATTACGCCGGGTCCGCACCCAGATCGCACCGATATAGAGAGCGGTCGCCAGGATGCCCGGAATCAGCGCGGCAGCGAACATACGTCCGATCGATTGCTCGGTCAGCAGAGCGTAGATCACCATGATGACACTGGGTGGGATCAACACCCCCAGGGTACCGCCGGCAGCAACCGTGGCGCTGGCCAGGCCGTCGTCATAACCTCGACGACGCATCTCCGGCATCGCCACCCGGCTCATTGTCGCCGCCGTCGCCAGACTCGATCCACAGATGGCACCAAAGGCGGCGCAGGCACCGATAGTCGCCATCGCCAGACCGCCCTTACGATGGCCGATAAAGACATTCACCGCCTCGTACAAGGCCTGCGACAAACCGGCCCGCGCTGCAAATACGCCCATCATGATGAACAGCGGTATCACCGACAGTGAATAGGGAAACACCGCTTCAAACGGCACCGAGCCCATGATAAAACCAACGCTTTCAGGACCATTCAAGATCCAGCCGCCGACCGCGCCCACCATACCCATCGCGATGGCGATAGGCACCCGCAGCGCGATCAACAAAAACATCACTGCAAAAGCGATAAGACCCAAAGCCTGAGGAGAAATATCCATCCGTTAAACCTCCTCCAAAACAATGCCACTACGACCTGTGACCGCTGTATATAGGGCCTCCACCGCTATATGCACGGTGACCACCGCCGACAAGGCCGCGCCGGTCAACAGCGGCACCCAGTAGTAGAGCATCGGCAAACCAAAGGTCATCGACACATCGCCATACTCGGCCTGCTGTGCGGCCTGGTCATAACCGAACCAGGCGATCGCCGACATAAAGCAGACGCCAAGAGCCGCCCCCAGAAACTGCATCAACGCCGCGACCCGACGCGACGCCATATCCGCCAGAATCGATACCGCTACGTGGCTTCGGCTCATAAAGGCGAACGGGATCGACAGATAGGCGGCAGCCATCACCATCAGCTGGATCAGGTCTATGGCACCGAAAATACCGCCCGCGCCCAATTTGCGCATCAGCACGTCAACGGTGGTAATCCCCACCGCACCGAGCAAAAACAACATGCCGATCCAAGCAACATATTTGGTCAAGGCGTAAAGCCCGCGGTTAAACAGAGCGATCATGGTGCAGACCTCTTAGTCGTCAGGTTTAACCTCTCCCCCTGACAGAGAAGAGGATGCCTTTAGCGAACTTCTGATTAACGTTATTCGTACTTAGCCACAGATGCCTGCGCCTTGGCGTAGATCTCACGTGCGTTCTTCACACCCTTGTTCTCGAGGTCATCCAGGTACTGCTCGATCGTCGGCTGTAACGCTTGCTTCCATTTCGCACGCTGCGCGTCGGTAAGGGTGGTCACGGTATTACCCCGCTTGGCAATATCGGCAATACCGGCCTTATCCCACTCGTTCCACCAGGGACCAAACTTGGCTACCAGCGGCGCACCGGTCATGTCGTCCAATACCGCACGCACATCGGCGGGCAGCGAGTCGTACTTTTTCTGGTTCATGACGAAATAGAAGCTGGTGGTGTAAGCCTTGGCATCCAGGTGATAATCCAACACTTCATAAAGCTTGAACCCGTGAACCGCCTCGTAAGGGAATACGTTGCCATCCAACACGCCTTTTTGCAGATTCTCATAGACCTGGGTTGGCGGCATACCGACTGGCGTAGCCCCGAGCTGCTTGAGCATCATCGAAATCGCCAGACTTGGGGTACGCAAGCGCAGCCCCTCAAGGTCATCCATGGTCTTAACCTGCTTCTCGCGGGTATGTATCAAACCGGGGTTATGGGCGTGCAGTGCCAACACTTTAAGACCGCGATATTCCTCTTGGAGGTAATCGGGATACAGATCCCACAGCGTTTTAGACGCCGCATCGGAACTCTTGACCATAAACGGTAGATCCATGATCAGGGTGCGCGGTAATCGGCCGCGAGGAAAGCCGGTCAGGCCGTGGGAGATATCCACCACCCCCGCCCTCACCTGGTCAAACTGCTTGGCCACATGGCCGAATGCCGAACCCGCTGGGAAGATCGTGACCTTGACCTGACCATTAGTGCGGCGCTCAAGTTCTGCCGCCCAGGGCTCAAGGAAGTCTTTCTGAGTCGGGTGCGACGAGGGCAGGAAGTGGCTCAGTTTCAGTTCTATAGTCTCGGCCTGAGCCAAGCTAGGTAACAGGGTCGCCCACATCAGGATGGCGGAGAACAGTGCGGTCAATCGTTTCATTGTTATTATCCTCTAACGTGCATCAAACGAACTTCGGTCTGGACGTCACCGGTGCTGCTCAACGCAGTAACGGTTTCACTTGAAACTATTTAATTTCATATGAAACCATTACGCAAGCAACGAAATCGACGCGCTGTGAGTTTTTACGCACTATGTAATTACACGCTGTATTCGACAATTTAGGATGTTGCTTGACTGGAACTGACTTGTCGCATGAAGCATGCTCAAAATACGACCCGCTTTCTAGTTTACGTATTACATAATCTAGAAAGCACAAAGAAGGTATAACAAAACACCACTATCCCACAGGCGTGATATAGCCCAACTGCGCAGAGATCTCACCGGCGGTCTGGCGCAACAACTGGCCGTTACGACCATCCCATTCGGCATCAAAGCTAGATTTGAAACCAAACAACGCTAGCGACAGCACCAGCTCGCCCCGATAATCAAAAATCGGCGCCGCCAGCGACGAGACCCCTTCAACACTGTGCCCCAGCACTCGACCTAGCCCATACTGCCGAGTCTCTTCAATAATCGTAGCCACCTCCTCCCAGCTACCGGGCGCCAGCCTATGCGGCTTATCCTTGAAGGACAGCAGTTCCTGCTCGATTAACGGGCGAGTTAGATCCCGCGGCAAATACGACATAAACACCCGCCCCGAGGCAGACATTGTGGTAGAAAAATTCGTCCCTGGACGGATGCCGACCGAGATCGGACGACGCGACTGAAACCAACGAATCACGGTGGTTCCCGCCGAGCCCCACACTGTCAGAATCACCCCCTCATCGGTCCGGTCCCGCAACGCCTCTATGATGTCATTGGCGACCGACGTGGGATCCAATCGCGACAAAAACAGGGTAGAGAACTCCAGCCCATAAGGCCCTAGGTCGTAACGACCATGGGCGGTATGAGCGACAAAGCCCGAGTTCACCAGACTGGTCAGATAGCGGTGCGCCTTGGCCGGATGCATCGCAACCGCCTCGCTTAACTCGTTCAATGATGCATGCCCGCCAATCGACGCCAACGTCTTGAGCAATTTCATCCCCACCTCAACCGACTGCACCCCCCCCTTAGTTACTTCCGCCATCACCTTACCCCTTGCATTCAAGCAGACCATCAGAAACGTCAATTACGTAATTCGTAAATATACACAACAAAATAACCGTAACCTTTGCATGACAAAAAGACTAGTGCTTGAATGACATATATCAAATGAAATGAGATTACGAATAACGTAATCAATAGTCCAAGCAGATAACTTAACCAGGAGTCACCATGAGCACGCAATTTGCCTCGCACGCCGACCTAGAAGTAAAAAAAGTTAGCTTTACCCAGCTGTCAGAGCACTGCTGGGCATACACCGCCGAGGGTGATCCAAACACAGGCGTTATCATCGGCGACGATTCGGTCATGATCATCGATGCCACCGCGACCCCCGTTGCAGCTCAAGATCTTGTTCGCCAGATTCGTGAAGTCACCGACAAGCCGATCAAGTACGTCACCCTATCTCACTATCACGCGGTTCGCGTGCTGGGCGCATCCGGCTATAAAGAACACGGCCTGGAGCAGGTCATCGCTAGCCAAGATACCCACGACCTCATCGTCGAGCGAGGCCAGCAGGATATGGATTCTGAAATCGGTCGTTTCCCACGGCTGTTCCAGTCGGTCGAAAGCATTCCTGGGCTAACCTGGCCAACACTGATATTCCAGAAAGAGATGACCCTGATGATGGGTGGCCTGGAAGTCAAAATCATGCAACTCGGTCGCGGTCATACCAAAGGCGACACCGTGGTATGGGTACCCAGCGAGCAGGTGCTGTACTCCGGCGACCTGGTCGAATGCGATGCAGCCTGCTACACCGGCGATGCTTACCTGACCGACTGGCCACAAACCCTGGACAACATTACCGCGTTGAATGCGCAAAAACTGGTTCCGGGCCGCGGACCAGCGCTAGAGAGCCCCGAGCAGGTCGCAGAAGGATTGACCTATACCCGTGCGTTTGTCAGCACCCTGTTCCAGAGCGCCCAAAAGGCGGTTGCCCAAAACATGAACCTGAAAGACTGCATGGCGCTGACCCGTGAAGCGATGGACCCGCAGTTCGGTGAGGTTTTTATCTACGAACACTGTCTGCCGTTTGACGTCACCCGCGCCCACGATGAAGCCTCTGGTGTCCGCGACCCGCGTATCTGGACCGCCGAGCGCGACCAGGAGATGTGGCACGGTCTGCAGCTGGAACAACCTCAGTCATAGCGTAATCGACTTGGAGCGGGCTCGTACGCCCTCACCCGCTCCTACTCGGCCGCTCTTCCCGACATTGAACACAGCCCCTCAAATAAATATAACGACGAGGTCACCATGTTTTTAACTTACGAAAACCCGGTCTACGACTACATTAAATCGGCCGATCAGCAGTCTGAAAAAATCGCCCATCACCCCCTGGTGATTGTCGGTGGAGGTCCAGTCGGCTTAGCCGCAGGACTCGATGCCGGCGTACAGGGCATCCCCGCGATTATCCTTGACGATAACAACACCGTCAGCGTTGGCTCGCGTGCAGTCTGCTATTCCAAGCGTGCGTTAGAAGTGCTCGATCGACTCGGTTGCGCTAAGCGCATGGTAGATAAAGGGGTGACCTGGCAAGTCGGTAAAGTCTTTTTTAAAGATGAACTGGTCACCAGTTTTGATCTACTGCCCGAAGAGGGGCATGAGCAACCGGCGTTTATCAACCTGCAGCAGTACTACCTCGAAGAGTATATGGTTGACCGCACCAACGAACTGGACAACGTCGATATTCGATGGAAAAACAAGGTCACCGGCGTTGACAACAACGGAGACATCGTCACCGTCACCATCAACACGCCAGACGGGCCCTACCAGATCAGCACCGACTGGCTAATTGTCGCCGATGGCGCCAACAGTGCAGTGCGTTCCATGCTGGGCCTGGCGATGCGAGGCAAGGCATTTGAAGATCGCTTCCTGATCGCTGATATTATCATGAAAGCGGACTTCCCACCCGAGCGCTGGTTCTCTTTCGACCCTTCTTATCATAAAGGCCAATCTACGCTGCTACACAGTCAGTCAGATGACGTTTGGCGCCTAGACTTCCAACTAGGCTGGGACAAAGACCCCGAAGAGGAGAAGAAACCAGAGAACATCATCCCCCGCGTTAAGGCGATGATGGGCGACGATGTCGAGTTTGAACTCGAATGGGCCAGCGTCTACACCTTTATGTGCCGCCGAATGGACCGTTTTCGCGAGGGTCGCGTTATCTTTGCTGGCGATGCCGCCCACCAGGTCTCCCCATTCGGCGCCAGGGGTGCCAACTCCGGCTTCCAGGACACCGACAACCTGCTGTGGAAACTCAAGCTGGTGATGGACGGCAAAGCCCCCGATGCATTGATCGACAGCTACTGCGACGAGCGTGAATTTGCCGCCAACGAGAACCTGCTGAATTCAACCCGTTCAACCGACTTCATCTCGCCAAAGTCGAAGACCTCGCTGCGCTTCCGTGATGCAACGTTGGAGCTATCCAAGGACTATCACTTCGCCCAGAAACTGGTCAATTCCGGCCGTCTGTCAGACGCCGCGTTCCTGACCGAATCACCGCTTAACACTGCGGACGAAGATACATTTGTCGGAAACATGGTCGCCGGTGCGGTGATGGACGATGCGCCGATACAAGGCGATCAAGACGAGCGTTGGGCGCTAAAAACCATCGCCAACAGCTTCCATCTGCTCTATTTCGTCGACAACGCCAATACCCTTGACGATGCAACAACACAACAGTTGCTGGCATTGAGCCAAGCCAAGATTCCGGTACAACCGATTGTCGTCGCCACCGCTGGCACCGCACCCGAAGGAATAAAGACCCTGCAAGATATCAAAGGACTGCTAGGCTCTCGCTACGATGCCCGTAATGGTACCTGCTACCTGGTTCGTCCCGATCAGCACGTGGCAGCACGCTGGCGCGCATTCGACAGCACCAAAGTCAGCCAAGCGCTCAACACTGCTACCTGTAACGGATAAGGAGAAACATGATGTCCACCACGACTCACCTAAAGACAGAATCCAATTTCCATCGCCCGGGCCAACAGGTTTTTCGCGCCTACCGTGCCGGAGATGATTTCTACGAAGCGTTGATCGACTCTCACCTCGATCTGAGCGACGAGCAGAGCGACAAGGTCAATGCTCGGCTGGTATTGCTGCTGGCCAACCACATCGGTGATATCGATGTGCTACGTGAAGCACTGGACGCCGCTCGCAAGGACGTCTAAAACTAGAGACTTGGGGAGCAACACTCCCCTTTTCATCTCAACTTGTTTCAATCGACTTGTTTCAATCTCCTTTTTTAATCGACTTTTTTTAATCGATATAAGAGGTTGCAACTAAATACCGCATTCCGATTTCACTCTAAGGACAGCGCCCCATGCCCAAGCTAAACGCCACCCATAATCCCGAACTACAGAGCTGGGTCGCTTCGGCCAACCTGCCGGGCTGCGATTTTCCGATCCAGAATCTGCCTTTCGCCATCTTCCGCCGTCAAACCAGCGATGAGTCATACCGAGGCGGTGTCGCCATCGGCGATCGCATCCTTGACCTGGCAGCCCTGAATGCAACAAACCTGATCGACGGTGATGCGGCACAAGCCCTAGCAGCCTGCTGCGACGATTCGCTCAACCAATTTATGGCAATGGGACCGCGTTACTGGTCTGCACTGCGCCTAGCACTTTCTCAAGCACTGAGTCAGGGCTCGATGCTTGAAAGCGTCCTTAATGGCTGCTTGGTCGCACAGTCCGAAGCCGAATACAAACTCCCGGCACGCATCGGTGATTACACCGATTTCTACACCTCGATTCACCACGCCACCAGCGTCGGCAAACTGTTCCGCCCCGACAACCCATTACTGCCCAATTACAAATGGGTACCGATCGGCTATCACGGCCGCAGCTCCTCCATCGATGTGTCGGGCCAGACTTTCCGCCGCCCAATGGGTCAGACCAAAGCCCCCGATGCCACCGCACCAAGTCTCGGCCCCTGCAAGCGGTTGGATTATGAATTGGAGGTCGGTATCTACATCGGTGCAGGTAACGACCTGGGCGATGCGATCGCGCTGGATGACAGCGATGCCCACGTGTTTGGCCTGTGTCTTTTCAACGACTGGTCAGCGCGCGACATTCAAGCTTGGGAATACCAGCCGCTAGGGCCGTTTTTAGCTAAGAACTTCGCATCCACCGTCTCCCCTTGGGTCGTCACCCTCGAAGCGCTGGCACCCTATCGCACCACGTGGAGCCGCGACGCTGACGACCCGCAGCCGCTGGACTATCTTGAATCCGCGCAGAATCGCCAAAGCGGTGCGTTTAATATCCAACTCGAAGCCCTGTTAGAAACCAAACAGATGCGTGAATCCGGTCAACCCGCCCATAGACTGTCACAATCCAACTTCAGTCACTCCTACTGGACCGTGGCGCAGATGGTGGCGCACCACACCGTCAACGGCTGCAACCTGCAACCCGGCGACTTCTTCGGCAGCGGCACCCAGTCGGGCCCCAACGCGGACGAAGCCGGCTCAATGCTGGAGCTGAGCAACGGCGGCAAACAGTCAATCCCGCTGCCCAACGGCGAATCCCGCACGTTCCTGGAGGATGGCGATGCCATCATCATGCGCGGCGGCTGTGAAAAACCGGGCGCGGCCCGCGTCGGTTTTGGTGAGGTAGTCAGCAGAGTCCTGCCAGCCAGAGGTCAATAGCCCAGGCCAGCGCGGCTCTTCTCGGGCCTATGACGGCTACGGGGCGAACTGTTTAGGGTGCTCAAGAACCTCGACAATGCGGCGTTAAGAGGTACGCGCAGCATTGCTGCCCCGCATCCTCTTGCACAGACACCCTACGCCCCGCCGCTGGCACTCGCTCTTCAATGTCCGTAGCGGGCGCACTGCAGACATCTAGCGGCCCGTTGAATCGGCGTCAATCTGCTGTGGCTCGGATGACAACCGCAGCCGCGACCGAATGGAGCCGGACAGCGCATCAATGCCAACGTTTAATGCGGCGGTGATAGCGATTAACACCATCGCGCGGTCGAGGCGAATATCCTGTATCGCGCTGTCGATATAAAAACCCAACGTGGTGATGCCCAGGATGCCGAGAATGGCCGTTTCCCGTTGAATAATTTCCCACCGATAAAACAGAAAAGCCAGGAATTGATTGTAGAGCCTGGGCACCACTTCGTAGGAGTAGCGGTTAATACCCGTGATGGCGTCAACCCGCAAGGCTAATGTGTCGCTATGGCGGCCCATTAAATGGGCGATGATCGCACCGTTGTGCAAGGACAGTGCGATGACGGCCGGTAGCATTGACGGCCCCCAGAGGGTCAGCAGAATAAAGGCGAGAATATACTCCGGGGTAGAGCGCATAATCACCAGAAACAGATGGCCGAACAGACGTCCGAAGCGATTAAAAAACAGCGTTGAGATTAACGGAAACCATAGCATCGCAATGACGCCGGTCAGGATCAGTGCCAGCTGGGTCAACAACAGGGTACTGACGATACCGGGCAGCGCCTCGGTAACAAACAGGTCCGCGAACCAATGCCATAGACCCGGCAGTCCTTCAGCATTTCTCAACGGCAAAGGCACAATATCCTCAGTGAAGAAGCGGGTAATATTTTCAACCGCTATTTCGCTGTCATTGGCGATAACAAAAGGGGCACCGAGCAGATAAATCGGCAGTAATTTGGGCCGTAACCAATAGCGCAGACTGGCTATAACCAGATAGAAAAGAATCAACAACGCCCAGACTTCCGAATAAGCGCCTTCCAGGAACGCAGTGCTCAGGTAATAGCCCAGGGTTGGCAGGCCGACAAAACCTAATACCGCGCTGGAACGTAAGCCGCACTCCAGCCGATAGCCGGTATACGTGACAAAGTGCTGCCACAGATCGGGCAGCCGGGCATAAAAGAAAGCGGATATCGGTCCCGCACGCTGGCGAACCAAATCGTAGCTGCGGCGATCACCCTCTTCCAGTATTTCGGCATAGACTTTGGCAAAAGTGGCCGCATAAGGCAGGCCGATAGCGAGCAGTCCCGTCAAGGGATGGAGTCCAAAGATCTGGAGAAATATCAGTGCCCAGAACAGTTCATGTACAGCTCTGATACACGCGCAGACGATCCGCACCCCTCGCAAATGAAATAACTGTGCCAAACCGAAACCGATCACACTTCCAGCGGTGACCCCCAGAAGCGCAAATGCGAGGGTTTGCAGCAGGGCTACAAACGGTTTTTCGACCGCAACCAGCGACGGCTGCAACAGGCCGCCAAAAAGTCGACTCAATTCGGCCCAGGGATCGTAGGTGGTGATGCTTAAGTCAGCAAATGGCACGCAGGCAATGGCAACTGCGATAAATATCCAGCTGACGGTCCAGCGCGGTGATCGATGGTATGGCGCGTTGTTATTCGCCATAAATTTCCAGCAAATCGAAGCGACTCATTTTTTTAGTAGGCGCGTCCAGGGTGATCCGTCCGCCATTCAACCCGACAATTCTGTCGCAATACTTAAGCGCAAGGTCAATATCATGCATGGCCAAGACAACGGTTTCAAAGCGTTGGCACAGGACCTTTAATACCAGCATAGACTGCTGTTCATCCAGTGAAGAGACGGGCTCATCTGCACAACAGATGCTCCCGTCCTGCATTAGGGCGCGGGCGATGGCAGCCCGTTGTTGCTGGCCACCGGATAGCTGGGCAATCGGTTCAAAACACTTATCATTGAGTTGCACCTGTTTCAGCACCGCGCGCACTTCGGCTACCGGTTTTTTCAGCGGTTTGATCAAATTCAGCAAGTTGTACCAGGTTGGCTGACGCCCCAGCTGGCCCATGTAAACATTGTGAAACAGCGACAAACTACTGACCAATCCATAATCTTGCGGAACCAAGGCAATCTCTTTAGGTCGCTGCTCGTAGAGCAATTTGAGCAAGGTCGTCTTGCCCGCACCGCTGCGACCGATGAGAGCCACTTTCTGCCCCGCCGGAATGTGCAGGGTGATGTCGGCCAGGACAATCCGGTCTTGATAGGACGCATTGGCAGACACGAGGCTAAGCATTACGACTGAATCACCCTCTGCAGTTAATAGAGCACGCTAATCGATTAGACCGATTTTTTTTGCGGTATCGAGTATCGGCTGATAGTCATCATTGTCGGCACTGATGAAGCCGCGCCGGGGGAAAGCGTCCAGCAACGCGGGATCTTTCATGTCGAGCAACGCCTTCTTAACACGGGCCTTGAACCCTTCACCCCAGACACTGTCGACATCGCCACGAATAGTCCACTGATAATCAGGATAGGAGGGCGTTTTCCAAATAACGGAGACTTTATCCGTATCAATTTTGCCCGCGGCCAGCTCCTTTTCCCACACTTTGTAATTAGTTGCGCCCACTAGGTAGGCGCCGGTCTGAACCAGGGCGATGGTGCGCGAGTGATTGCCGCTAAAGCCAACCTGGGCAAAGGCATCTTTCGGTGCTTTGCCCAGGTGTTCACGAATAAAGAACTCCGGCATTAAACGGCCAGATGTAGAGCCTTTGGAACCAAAGGTGAAAGACTTTCCAGCAATCTCACGAGGAAAGCGATCGGAAGGTTTCAGGCCCGTGCTGTGGTGTGCGATGAAGTACGTTTCGAACTGGGTATCTTCCACCCCCTGGGCGATCGCTTCAGATCCGGCGACCCGCAAGCGCGCCCGGACGCCGGAAAGTCCGCCAAACCACGCAAGCTGTACTTGATTATTGCGAAACGCCGTAATCGCCGCGGCATAGGAGTTTACGGGCACATACGCGACCGGCACCCCCAGCTGTTGTGTCAGGTAGTCGGCGACCTGGCCAAAACGCTGGGTTAGCCTTGATTTGTCCTGATCAGGGATGGCGGAGAACACCAGTGTCTTGGTTTTACTGATGGTTTTACTGATGGTTTTACTGATGGTTTTACTGATGGGTTTACTGAGAGGTGCACTGATGGCGGCACCAGACACCACCATCAGAGAGAGTGCTAACGCGCAGAAAGTCACCCATCGAGTTAATGCCGAATTTATTTTCATCGCTATCGCCTGTGTAAGAGTGCACCTGCTGTAATGCCCGACGGCATCAACAATCGAGGTGATAACCGGCTCAGAAGATGCGCCCATGCCTGGGTTTCGCCCTCGGAGGTAAACCGTGCTTGCCGGGCAAGGCAGGCTTGTTCGAGCTGTTGATAAAAAGCGCGGTCGGACTCGACCCGCACCAGCAGATCACTCAGAGCGCTTTCATCGCCAACCGGGTAGTAACCCCCATAGTCGGCGCCCAATAAGCCAACGGATCCATCGATGTCGGAGGCGACCACCGGGACGCCCGCGACAATGGCCTCAGATATCACGTTTGCACCGCCTTCCATACGCGACGGCAGCACCAGCAAGTTGGTCCGTTGATAAACTCGCCGGATCTGGTGATGGGCGATTTCGCCATGCCAGGTATAGCGTGGATTAATGGCCATCTCGGCGCGTGCTTCGTCCGCCCACTCGGGTGCATGGGCTTTGCCATAATGATGAATATGAATACGGCTCTTTTCGGGCAGCTTCCGCGCCGCCAAGGCAGGGCGCATCGGGTCTTTCTCTGCGCGCAGATGGCCCAGGACTGCCACATGAAAATACCGCTGATAGGGCCTGCGTTTCGGGGTTGGCTCAGCCGATTGGTAAATGACATTGATTTTGTGGCGCTGATCTTCAGGCAGGGTATTGCCAATCAAATCATGCAAACCGACAAGCTGATCGGCAAGCTGGATAGACGTGAGTGTCGTGTCCGGATGGCTATGAATAAACCGATAGGCATCGGTTCCCGTGAGCGCGACTATCAACGGCCGATCGGGATAGTGATCTGCAAACTGTTTGATTGCCCCGGCACTGCGCCAGGCATGCAGGGCTATCATCAGGTCCGCATTTTGGCCTTCGTAGTGGGTAGCAACCGCCACACGATGACCCAAGGACCTCAAAATTCGAGCCCAGCGGGTGGCCGTCGCTCTGTTTCCGGCCTTTGAATGGGCGACCGCCGGGGTAATTAAAATGATGCGCATACTTTATTCATTCGTGTCCGCCGTATGTAAACCCAAGCACAATTTCGACCTATCCTTACAGGGCATGAAAATAGTCAGTCTCACAGTAGTCTAGCAATTATGGCTAATTTTATTATCCATGGTGACTTTTAGCACTTATGCTAACTTTATTCACACCGAGCAAAGAACTTAGTCATCATCGTATGGGCAAATGGTGATCACTGGGTGAGAGGTCTCCGATGCAGCCAGTGCTCCATCAAACACACCCGCAGAGAAGGAAATGGCATGTGTCGACTCAATGCTGAAGTCATTGCTAATCAGGCACGGGACGCCCATCAAAGAACACTGGCGCTCATCGAGGGCCTGACAGACGCGCAACTCAGCGGCCCGCGGATCTCAATAGTCAATCCCTTGCGTTGGGAAGTCGGGCATGCCGCTTATTTTTATGAATACTGGGTGTTGCGACAGCATCTAAAACAAACGCCTATTCGTGCCGATGCCGATCAGCTCTATGATTCCATCAACATTGCCCACGATGACCGCTGGGACTTGCCGCTGCCGACCATGGCGGACACTTATGACTATATGCAGCGGGTACTCGATAACATTTCCAAGTGCCTGGCTGACGGAAAAGATCCCGTCCGGGACTATTTGGCGCAATACGCAGTCTTCCATCAAGATATGCATAACGAAGCTTATACCTACACCCGACAGACCCTGGGTTACCCGGCACCCAAGATCGGCAAGCAGGATCATCAGCTGATGGCGGGGGGCGGCCTCAACGGTGACGCTCAGATTCCGGGGGGGACATTCATGCTGGGTGCCCATGAGCAGGACGAATTTGTGTTTGATAACGAAAAATGGGCGCATCCGGTCATCATAAAACCGTTCAGTATCGCCAAAGCAGCGGTGAGCAATGGCGATTATTTGGCCTTTGTTGAAGCCGGAGGTTATGAGCAAAAGCAGTACTGGGATGAGCAAGCGTGGCAGTGGCGTAAGCAATCGGGCCTTTGTCATCCTGTCTATTGGCGCAAGAGCGCGACCGGGTGGCAGCTCAAAAAATTTGACCAGTGGCTGGCGTTACCGATAAATGCCGCCCTGATCCACGTCTGCTGGCACGAAGCCCAAGCCTTTTGTCGCTGGGCCGGTCGCCGCCTGCCGACAGAAGCCGAGTGGGAAGTCGCGGCGTCTGCCGAGCCAACGACCGATGGCCAATCGTTAAGCGCCGTTAAACGTCATTATCCCTGGGGGGATGAGCCGCCCCGCAATGATCAGGCGAACCTGGATGGTTACGCCTTGGGTGCCGTCGATGTGGGTGCCCATGCCGCCGGAGACAGTGGCTTCGGCTGTCGGCAAATGATAGGCAACGTCTGGGAATGGACCGACGACACCTTCGCCCCCTACCCCGGCTTCATTGCCGATATGTACGGGGATTATTCGCAGCCGTTATTTGGTAATACTAAGGTCCTTCGCGGCGGGGCTTGGACAACCCGGGCACGGATGATTCGCAATACCTGGCGAACCTATTATGGGCCGGAACGTAATGATGTATTTGCCGGGTTTCGGACCTGCGCTTTGTGACTGTTTTTAGTACCTAGGCAATTCAGATGCGTACTAAATAGTAGCGGCAATGAGGAAGAATTCGTGGCCATCGAAAAGATCTATTTTCATGATCTGCATTCGCGTCGCAGTGAGTTTGAACGCGATGTCATGGCAGGGCTGAGTCAACGGCCCGCCACCCTTCCACCCAAATATTTTTACGATAGCAAAGGCTCACGACTCTTTGATGCCATCACCGAACTACCGGAATACTATCCGACCCGAACGGAGGTGGGTATTTTGTCAGCCAATGCGGCTGAGATCGCGCAGCGTGTGGGAACCGGCAGTCTGCTGGTCGAACCCGGGGGTGGCAGTTGCGCCAAAGTACACATCCTGTTGGAAGGTTTAAAACCACTCGCCTACGTACCGATGGACATCTCCAAAGATCACTTGCGATTGGCGGCAGAAGAGCTGTCGCTGGCGTTTCCCTGGCTGGAAATACATGCCGCCTGTACCGATTATTGCCGCGAAATGCAGCTACCACCGAGCGCCCCCAAAGGCACCCGTGTCGCGTTTTTTCCGGGTTCCAGCATTGGTAATTTTGACCCTGCAGATGCCGTGCGTTTTTTAACCTCAATCGCTGAATTAGTCGGTCCCGGGGGCTACCTGTTGATCGGTGTCGACCTTAAAAAAGATAAGGCCATTTTGGAAGCGGCCTATGATGACGCCGCGGGCGTCACTGCCGCGTTTAATTTGAACCTGTTAGCGCGCATAAACCGTGAACTAGGAGGCAATTTTGACCTCAATGCATGGCAGCACAAGGCACTGTATGACGAACATCACGGCCGTATTGAGATGCACCTGGTCAGCCAATGCGCGCAAACAGTCACCTTCAATCAACGCCTTTTCCACTTCGCAGCAGGCGAGACTATCCATACAGAAAACTCCTACAAATACAGCAGCCAGGAGTTTATCGCTGTGGCCGCCCGGGCGGGTTTTCAGAGCGATGCGCTTTGGTGTGATGACCAACAGCTATTCAGTGTTCATCTGTTTCGTCATCGCCGCACAACCGCAAATGAATGAGCAACAGGGTCACTCATCAGAGCAGCGAAGCGGTCGTGATCATCAACACCAAGACGCTGCAGACATAAAGCTCCTACCGGAGAAACCGACATCTGCGAATCCTGCGTTTGTGAATACCTTCAACCGTCAAACCTTCCAGAGTAAAAACATCCACGATGAAAAATAGCAGCAGTCCGGTGGTAAAAGATCTGGTTTTGGTCGGTGGCGGACACGCCCACGTCACAGTACTGAAGCGCTTAGGGATGAAGCCGGTGCCCGGTTTAAGAGTCACCTTGATTACACGGGATATTCATACCCCTTATTCCGGCATGCTGCCCGGCTTTGTGGCCGGTCATTACGACTATGACGACTGCCACATCGACCTTGGCCCGCTGGCGCGCTTTGCGGGTGCACGTATCTACCATGCCGCGGTGACAGGGCTCGATACTCAAAACAAAGCGGTGATCACCGAGGGGCGTCCTGCTATTGGCTATGACTTGCTGTCCATTAATACCGGTTCGCGGCCCGACAGTATCGATGTGCCCGGGGTGGCGCAATATGCCCTCGCCGCCAAACCTATTGACCGATTTTTAAGCCAGTGGAGTGATTTGGTTAAGCGGGTAAAATCCAGCCAAGGTGGCTTCAAAGTCGTGGTGGTGGGGGGTGGTGCCGGCGGTGTCGAACTGGCGCTATCAACCCAGCATCGCCTGCGGCAGACGCTATCCGATCCCGACACCGACACTGATACCGATAAAGACCGCAGCCGTCTGCAGTACGCGTTGCTCACGGAAAGCGCCAACATCATGCCTACCCACAACCCAGGGGTCCGCCGTCGTTTTGAAAAAATCCTCGCAGATCGCGAAATCGCCGTGCAGACCCACTGCAGAGTCACTGAAGTTCAAGCAGATCAAGTGTTGCTAGCCGATGGCAGCGCCATTGCTGCCGATGCCGTTATCTGGGTGACCACGGCTGCCGCGCCCTCATGGCTTGCCGAAGCAGGATTAGCCGTGGATGCGACGGGGTTTGTCCGCGTGGCTGAAGACCTGCAATCCACCTCCCACCCACATATCTTTGCCGCCGGAGATATCGCCTCATTGCCGGACAGTCGACCCAAGTCCGGCGTGTTCGCGGTCCGTCAGGGGCCGGTACTGGCGGATAATCTCAGGGCCGCTGCTATCGGCAAGCCGTTGCGCCGGTATCGGCCACAAAAGAACTTCCTGGGGTTGGTCAGTACCGGCAATCAGTACGCCATCGCCTCCCATGGTCGCTGGTCTTACGAGTCAGCTTGGTTGTGGCGCATCAAGAACTGGATTGATGTGCGCTTTATGCACAAGTTTAACCAACTTCCCGACATGGACGAAGGCCCAGGCCCGGAACTGGCCTCGGGCATTGCCGATGCTGCTGCCATCAAAGAGCTATCAACCCTCGCCATGCGCTGCGGCGGCTGCGGTGCTAAGGTCGGTGCGACGGTGCTCTCTCGCGTGATGCAACGGCTGCCGGATGACCGTCGCGATGATGTCTTAATCGGCCGTGACTCAGCCGACGACTGCGCCATGCTGGCCGTGCCCCAAGGCAAAGTGATGGTCCAAAGCGTCGACTATTTCCGCGCGTTTATCGATGATGCCTATACCTTTGGTGCCATCGCCGCCAACCATGCCCTGGGAGACCTCTATGCCATGGGGGCCGAACCGCAATCGGTACTGGCCATCGCCACCGTGCCTTATGGCCGTGAACGCGTCGTCGAAGAAACCTTATACGAGGTGCTGGCCGGCGCCTTAACGATCATTCAACCCAGCGGCGCTGTACTCGTTGGCGGCCACTCCAGTGAGGGGGCTGAACTGGCCTTTGGGTTAACCGTCAATGGTCTGATCGATCCGAATAACGTATTGCGCAAAAGCGGCTTGAAACCCGGTGATGCGCTGATACTGACGAAAGCCGTCGGCACCGGCACCCTGTTTGCGGCAGACATGCGCGGCAAAGCCAAAGGCCGCTGGGTCGATGCCGCGATTCAGTCGATGCTGGTCTCAAGCCAACAAGCGGCAGCCTGCCTGCAACGCCACCAAGCCAGCGCCTGTACCGACCTGACCGGGTTTGGCATCATCGGACACCTGATCGAAATGACCAAAGCCTCCGCCGTCGATGCGGTACTGAATCTGGATGCCCTACCCTTACTCGACGGCGCGATGGACACCGTGAAAGCGGGCATACTGTCCTCATTGCAACCGCAAAACTTGCGCTTGCGCCGCGCCATCCAGGACATCGAACGCGCCGCGAAACACCCGGCATTTCCGTTGTTGTTCGATCCGCAAACGGCCGGCGGTTTATTGGCCGGAGTCCCCCAAGAGCAAGCAGGCGCCTGTGTAAAAGAGCTGCAGCAACTGGGCTATAGCGCTACCCGTGTTATCGGCCGAATAGAAGAATTATCGGATCGACAAGCACCGATAAAAATCATCTTATCCGAATGTTGAGGCAGCCTGGCGGTGGGCTTGCGTGTCGTTAGCAGAATGTACTGGGTGCAAGACGATGCGTGGGAATGTAAGAAACGCTCTCACCCATCTTCAGATTGAATTTGGGTCATGTGGCGTGCCCCAAAGCGACCTGATCTGCGACCCAATATACCTCCAGGCTGTTTGTCGCAGTCGACGTTCCCGCCATTACCAGGCGCTCAGGACAGAAAATAAGCGTCCGTGTCGCTTACACCATAAGTTTGCATAAATTGCAGCATAAGCCTGCAGAGGCACCGTTCTTGTAGTAAATAAACAATAACGACTGGTCAAGAAATACGACTTAGCGGACATCGGCCTGATGTCTCAACTTTTGGCAAGAGTGGGCGCTTTTCGGTCATCCGTACTGGCGAGTCCACTGCGCCACATTATGAAGGATTTTCATTGAATGCTTGTCTGCCACGATGCCACTCGCTATTTCTAGTAGGTGTTCCGCTGTCCTTCCAGGAGGTATGTATTACGGCGGCTTCATCGACAAAGCCAACACCTATGACTGACTAATATTCGATTTGATTCTTGCTCTTCACTTTGGAAAGCTGAAATTTCAGAAACGGGGGTATTGGTAACGCATTACACTCTGCAATACAAACGATGACCCGGGCAGAACCAGCACAGCCCTACAGAAGTTCATCTTCCCCAGGTGGGGGAGGTTATTTTCCAGGTACATAGTGGTCAGATGCCGGATCAGATTGCCGGGCGTTTAGTACATATGCTGACCGCCGTTGATGGAAAGGTTGGAGCCGGTGATATAGCCCGCCTGCTCGTCGGCTAGGAAGACCACGGTACGACCAATCTCTTCGGGTTGACCCATACGTCCCACCGGAATCTGGGCGGTGATCTTGTCCTGAATCGCCTGATCGATCTGAGCCACCATGGGGGTCAGAATATAACCCGGAGAGATGGTATTGACGGTCACGCCATTACGCGCGGTTTCCTGCGCCAGCGCCTTGGTAAAGCCGTGCAGGCCAGCCTTGGCGGCGGAGTAGTTGGACTGACCGAACTGGCCTTTCTCGCCGTTAACGGAGGAGATATTGATGATACGTCCGTAGCCTTGCAGCAACATATCCTCAATCACCGGACGGGTCATGTTAAAAGCACTGTCCAGGTTAGTGCTCAGCACCGCGTGCCATTGATTCCAATCCATCTTCTTGAACACGCCGTCCCGGGTAATGCCGGCATTGTTGACCAGCACATCGATCGAACCACCGGTAAGCTCCTTAACCTGACCAACACATGCCTGGCAGGACTCCAGACTGGTGACATCCACCTGCGCGATCAGAAAGTCGTAACCGGCTGCCTGCTGCTCGGTCTGCCAGAGTTTGGCTTTCGCCTCGTTACTGTAACCGGCGACTACGTTGAAACCTGCGTCGACCAACGCCGTACATATTGCTGAACCGATACCGCCGGTACCGCCCGTTACGAAAGCAATTTTCTGAACCATTAAAGTACTCCTGCCACAAAGGCGTTTATTAATTGGGTGAAAAAGGGTGGTGGTAAAAAATAAGTGTCTGATCTGCCGTGAACCGTACTAAGTAGAGCGCGTTAGGCAGGACCGTCCGCTAGCCGTCAGTTGTAACCGCGTTCATAAGCGTAATCTTCATCCTCGGCAATAGCTGTGTTGCTGGGCTGCCTACCATCTTCAAAACAGGGCAGCATTGACGGCGTTACACGCATAGTGGTGCTCTCATCTAACGAAAGTTTAAGTGTTTATGTTCGGTCGCGAGACATCTTAGACTAAAGTCTCATGGCTTGGTACAACCCATGCCAGCTTTTCAACCCTTGGGCGCTGCTGATAAAATATGCAGTATGTTTTACACAACCCTCTACTGGGTAAATTATGATCACCAGCCAATCGATCAGATTTTCGCTTATGCGGCGTAACACCCTTCAGATGGGGGGATACGCCCCATTCCTGGTGCTGAGATAGGCGATAACGCACAGCTCGCTGGCCGTCAGTGGTAACCCAACTCGTTGGCGTACTCTTGTTCTTCGCACAATGCTGAACTCGACCCTGTCTCATTACAAAGCCAGATCTCAGCAGGCTCAGGGGTGTTAAAAATCTGAACGTTGACCCCATAACAACTGCACAGGTTTGCGAAATGTTGCAACAGCGCGTTAGACAGGCGGGACAGGCTGATAACGGCAATTTTTTTTCAGGAGCGAATGTCCTGGTTGAGACACATCGCCAGGGTATCGATATCGATAAACCTGCCCCCCTCAAAATTGATGTCACGGCAATCGGTCATAATCTGCTCAATGCCCTCGCGCTGTAATAGAGGCTCTATCTCGCGTAAGGATGTTCTGATCTGGTCGAGATCGAAATCACCCGACCTGACAATGTGCAGGTACTGGTTTATTTTATTAAGCGTTATGGTTGAATTAACGCCACTTTTGACCCTGCTGCTTATCTTCATTTCTCACAAACCATCATGGACAAATAATCACTGTTAAAATCGGCAGCAAGAGTCCATTCGCATTAATAGTCTTTAACAACAAAGTCTATAAAAACACTACCCTGGTTTTTTTTATTGGTACATATCCAGATTTAACATCTGGATATTGCCCAGCGGGGATTCAGATAAAAAGTACGCCACTGTGGAGCCTCACGGGTGACTTCACTGTCACGACGGTTCTGTTGCATTGCGTTAGGGGGCGCTGTGTTGCTGCACGGATTTGTTTAACAAACATTACCCTCAATCAACTTCACATATTCGGATAGTTGGGTCCGCCAGCACCTTCGGGCGTGACCCAGGTGATGTTCTGCGACGGATCCTTGATATCGCAAGTCTTGCAGTGCACGCAGTTTTGCGAATTGATCTGGAAAGTCTTGACACCCTGCTCGTCTTCGACGATTTCATAGACGCCCGCTGGACAGAAGCGCTGGGCCGGTTCGTCGTATAGCGGCAGGTTGCGCTCGAGTGGAATCGAGGCGTCCTTGAGCTTGAGGTGGCAGGGTTGATTCTCTTCGTGGTTGGTATTGGAGAGAAATACCGAGGACAGCTTGTCGAAACTGATCACGCCGTCCGGCTTGGGATAATCGATCTTGTCGCATTCAGCTGCCGGCTTCATCTGGGCGTAGTCCGGATTGCGATCGTGCAGGGTGAACGGCAGTTTACCTTTGAACCAGTTCTGATCGAGGTAGTTGAAGGCGCCGCCGAGGGTCATGCCAAATTTGTGCATTGCCGGGCCAAAATTGCGGGTGCGGTGCAGCTCGTCGTTAACCCAGCTGGCGTTAAAGTTTTCGGTGTACTGGGTCAGTTCACCCACACCCTGGGTGTCGCCCTGCAGCGCGACGGCTACAGTGTCAGCCGCAACCATGCCGCTCTTCATCGCGGTATGGGTGCCTTTGATCTTGGCGAAATTAAGCGTGCCGGCATCGCAGCCGATGATCATGCCGCCGGGGAAGGTCATCTTCGGCAGCGCATTAAAGCCACCTTTGGTGATTGCTCGGGCGCCGTAAGAGACCCGCTTGCCGCCTTCGAGATACTGCTTGAACACCGGGTGGTGTTTCATCCGCTGCATCTCGTCGAACGGACTCAAATAGGGGTTGGAATAACTCAGGTCGGTGATCAGGCCCAGGACCACCTGGTTGTTCTCGGCGTGGTACAGGAAGGAACCGACCGGGGCATTTTTCCCCAACGGCCAACCGGCACCGTGGATAACCAGACCGGGCTTATGTTTGCTCGGCTCGATATCCCACAGCTCCTTGATACCGATGCCGTAGTGCTGCGGATCGGCGTCTTTATCCAGCTCGAACTTGGCGATCAGTTCTTTGCCCAGGTGGCCGCGACAACCCTCTGCAAACAGGGTCTGCTTGGCGTGCAGCTCCATGCCCGGCATATAGCTGTCTTTGGGCTCGCCGTTCTCGTCCCGCCCCATGTCACCGGTGACGATCCCTTTAACCGAACCGTCTTCATGGTAAAGGATCTCGGCAGCGGCGAAGCCCGGGAAGATTTCGACCCCCAGAGCTTCGGCCTGCTCGGCCAACCAGCGGCTCAGATTGCCGACGCTGATTACGTAGTTGCCTTCGTTGTGCATCGTGGCGGGGACGAATGCGTTAGGAACCTTGATGGCTTTTTGTTCATCTTTGAATAGGTAGATCTCGTCACCGTTGACCGGTTCGCCCAGCGCCAGTCCCAGCTCTTTCCAGTCGGGGAACAGTTCGTTCAGGGCGCGGGGCTCAAAGACCGCACCGGAGAGGATATGGGCACCGACTTCAGAGCCTTTTTCCACCACGCAAACCATCAGCTCTTGCTCGTTGGCTTGGGCCTGTTGCATCAGCCGGCAGGCGGCAGACAGCCCCGCAGGCCCGGCGCCGACAATGACAACATCAAATTCCATCGCTTCACGTTCCACAACCATGCTCCTCACCAATATGCTTCAAGATTGCCGCTCCTACCGTTGCCACAGGTACGCAGGTACGCAGGTACGCAGGTACGCAGGTACGCAGGTAGGTAGTTATAGCCGTAACGACAACGGCCCATGCACCCGCTGCATACGACCGCCACGAATAGACCTGGCGTCAGAGCTTCTCAGCCAACTCAGGTACCGCCTCAAACAGGTCCGCCACCAGGCCGTAGTCAGCGACCTGGAAGATCGGCGCCTCCTCATCCTTGTTGATGGCGACGATGACCTTGGAGTCTTTCATACCGGCCAGGTGTTGGATGGCTCCAGAGATGCCGACCGCGATGTACAGATCAGGAGCGACGATCTTGCCGGTCTGACCGACCTGCATATCGTTGGGCGCAAAACCGGCGTCGACGGCGGCGCGGGAAGCACCCACGGCGGCACCCAACTTGTCGGCCACCTGCTCCAGCAGGGCAAAGTTGTCGCCATTGCCCATGCCGCGACCACCGGAGATGATGATCTTGGCGCTGGTCAGTTCAGGACGGTCGGACTTGGCCAGCTCTTCTTTGACAAAAGAAGAGCTGGCCGCGTCGGTGACCTTATCCAGGCGTTCAACAGCAGCGCTGCCGTCGGTAGCAGCGGCGTCAAAACCGGTGCTACGCACGGTGATCACCTTGATCGCGTCGGACGACTGCACGGTGGCGATGGCGTTGCCAGCGTAGATCGGGCGCTTGAAGGTGTCAGCGCTCTCTACACTGATGATTTCGGAGATCTGTGCCACATCCAGGCCTGCGGCCACGCGGGGCATCAGGTTCTTGCCGTTACTGGTGGCAGGCGCCAGTACATGGCTGTAGCCGGAAGCCAGTTCGGTCACCAGCAGCCCCAGGTTCTCCGCCAGTTGATGGGCGTAGACGGCATTATCAGCCACCAGCACCCGGGTCACACCGCTGATCTTGGCGGCTTGTTCGGCGGCTGCGCCGCAGTTCTCGCCGGCAACCAGCAGCTCGATATCACCGCCGATCTGGATGGCGGCGGTCACGGTATTCAGGGTTGCACCCTTGAGGGTCGCATTGTCATGCTCTGCAATTACCAGGATGCTCATATCAGATCACCTTCGCTTCATTCTTCAGTTTCTCGACCAACTCGTCCACGCTCGCGACCATCACCCCGGCATCTCGCTCGGCCGGTGGCTCGACCTTCAGGGTCTTCAATCGCGGGGTGATATCCACGCCATAGTCGGCGGGCGTTTTGGTATCCAGCGGCTTACGCTTGGCCTTCATGATGTTAGGCAGCGAGGCGTAACGGGGTTCATTCAGGCGCAGGTCGGTGGTCACGATCGCTGGCAGGTTTAGCGACAGAGTCTGCAGGCCGCCGTCGATCTCACGGGTGACTTGCACCTTACCGTCAACCATAGTCACTTCCGAAGCGAAGGTCCCCTGTGGCATGCCGGTCAGCGCGGCCAGCATCTGGCCGGTCTGGTTGTTATCGGAATCGATCGACTGCTTGCCCAGAATCACCAGGCCAGGCTGCTCGGCGTCGACCACCTTGGCCAACAGTTTGGCCACGGCCAGAGATTCCAACTCCGCGTCGGTCTCCACCTGGATACCGCGGTCGGCACCCAGCGCCATGGCGGTGCGGATCTGTTCCTGACAGGCCTTGGGTCCCATGGACACCACCACCACTTCGTTGGCAACACCCTGTTCCTTCAGACGAACCGCTTCCTCCACTGCGATTTCGCAGAAGGGGTTCAGCGCCATCTTGACGTTGCTCAGGTCAACGCCAGTCAGGTCGTTCTTGACCCGAGCCTTGACGTTAAAATCGATCACCCGTTTAACCGCCACCAATATTTTCATCGTTTGTACCTAACTCGTGATTGTTGAACCCGGAGTACTCGAAACAACGCTGACTCTGAAGCGCTCCCCTGCCCCAGCGTTTTGTCGAGCACTAGCACCTAGCACCTAGCACCTAGGCGTAACGATGCTTACCGAGCAGAGGCTTCATTGACCAACGACTGCAGGTGATAATCACGTGAACCGAGCTGGCTGTTGATACAGGTCAGACGTTTGAAAAAATGCCCCACATCGAGTTCGTCGGTGATCCCCATTCCGCCATGAAGCTGAACCGCCTGCTGGCCGACCACCCGGCCCGCATTGCCGATCTTAACCTTCAGCATCGATGCAGCGCGGGCACCTTCTGCCCCGCCTTTCGCCACTTCCATGGCGGCAAAATAGACCATGGATTTAGACAGTTCAGTTTCCATAAACATGTCGGCCAGACGGTGCTGCAATACCTGAAACCGACTGATAGGCTGGCCAAACTGCTGCCGGGTCTTGACGTATTCTGAGGTGGCGGCCAACAGCTTTTCCATCACCCCCACCGCTTCGGCGCCGAGTGCGACGATAGCTTCGTTAAGAACATCCTGAATCGCCTCACACGCGGAGCCTGGCTCACCGAGCAACGCGGAAGCCGGCACCTGAACATTTTCAAGCACAACTTCGGCAGCCCGCAGCCCGTCATTGGTGGAGTAGCCCCGGAGTGTAATGCCCCGCTGCTCAGGGCTGACCAAGAACAGGCTTATGCCGTCCGTATCACCGGGCTCGGCCGCGGTACGTGCTGGCACCAGCAACAAGCTGGCACACTCCGCCCCCAACACCACGGCCTTATGGCCATTAAGCACGAACGAATTGCCGCTCTTCTCAGCACGCGTCCGGGTCTGGGTCACATCAAACGCGGCTTGCGGTTCGCTGTGGGCTAACGCCAGCTTCAGTTCACCACCGACCACCTGCTCCAGCAACTCCTGCTTCTGCGCTTCACTTCCCTGCTTCTGGATCAGCTTGGCGCCCAACAGCACCGTGGCAAAATAGGGCTCGACCAGCAAGCCCTTGCCGAATTCCTGCTGCAGTACCAGGGTATCAACCAGATCACCACCAATGCCGCCATAGGTCTCTTCTACCGGCAGGGCCAACCAGCCTAGCTCGGCAAATAGTTTCCAGTTATCTTCGCTGTAACCGGCCGGGCTGTTGGCCAGGGCGCGACGCGTTTCGAAGTCGTAGTCATTGTTAATAAATTTTGCCGCACTATCCTGCATCATCTGCTGGATGTCGTTCAGTGAAAAATCCATTGATCTTCTCCTATAGCCCAAGCACTTGCTTGGCGATGATGTTCTTCTGAATCTCGTTGGTTCCGCCGTAGATGCTCACCTTACGATTGTTGTAGTAAACAGGTGCGGCTTTCGCGGCAAACAAGGGTCCGACCGACTCACCATCGAAGCCGGCTTGATACTGCTCGGGCACGAATGGCAGGGCGTAAATGCCGGCAATCTCAACGACAATCTCGTCCAGTGCCTGCATGATTTCCGAGCCTTTAATTTTCAGGATAGAAGATTCAGGCCCCGGCGCCTTGCCCGTTGATACGGATGAGAGCACCCGTAGCTCGGTGTATTCAATCGCCTTGAGTTCAACTTCAATTTCTAGCAGCCGTGCCATAAACACGCTATTCGACCTGACATCCTCAACCCCCGCTGGCGTCTCATCGAGCATCTTCTTGATGGATTTCAGCCGCGCCTTGGACTCGGCGACTCGGGCAATCCCGGTGCGCTCATGGGTCAGCAGCACCTTGGCATAGGTCCAGCCTTTACCCTCTTCACCGATGAGATTACTGACCGGTACGCGCACTGAGTCAAAATGGACTTCATTGACTTCACGTATGCCGTCAACGGTGATAATTGGTGTCACGGTGACACCCGGATCGTTCATGTCGATCAGCAAAAAGCTGATGCCTTCCTGCTTACGTCCGCTGTCGTCGGTGCGCACCAAACAGAAGATCCAGTCGGCGTGCTGGGCCAATGTAGTCCAGGTCTTAGTGCCACTGACGACGTAATGATCACCATCGCGCACCGCTTTGGTCTTCAAGGAAGCCAGATCAGATCCCGAGTTGGGTTCTGAGTAGCCCTGACACCACCACACATTGGTGGCAAGGATATCGGGCAGAAAACGGGCCTTCTGTTCTTCATTGCCATAGCTGTAGATAACCGGCGCCACCATCGACAACCCAAAAGGAATAATACGCGGCGCCTTCGCCTCGGCCGCCTCAGTGGCGTAGATATACTTCTCAGTCTGCGACCAACCGGTACCGCCATGCTCCACCGGCCAGTTGATACCCGCCCAGCCTTGATCAAACAGTGCTTTCTGCCAAGCGACATGGTCCGCCTTGGACAGATAAACCCCCTTTTCCTGCTTAGCTTTTATATCCGCAGGATATTTGTCCTGGAAAAACGCTCGGACCTCTTCACGAAAGGCGAGCTCCTCTTCTGTAAAGTTTACATTCATCTCTTCACTCCACCTTGGGTCAGATAACAATACGAAACATACTATCAACGAAAAACACTAGAAGCAATCTTTTATGACATCAATTTCCGCTATGCGGAACTCACGCATCACCAGTCAAACCATTTTGCTAATACTAGACCACCGACACCCGCTTAGCGCCGTACAGGCGCCAACAACAGAACAAGCAACGCGAAAGGCGAAAGGCGGGGGTATTAATGGATGCGATGCAGAGACGGGAAAGGAACCACCCAAGCCAAGAATGCTCCGCCACACGGGGACGCCTCAGGTGCAAGAAAAATACTATGGGTGGATCAGAAAAGGGGAACGAGGGAGAACACCTGACACGAGCGAACTGATACCCCTCCCCGGTGCGGGTAGCGGGTAGCGGTGATGACAGATCGGCTTTTTACTAACAACGCAGCCCACCACCGCTGTAGAACATGGATTCACCTGATTACCCACAAAACTCAGCCATGATGCGGCAGAACTATGCTCGCGATCCCGTAGGATGCGGTGAGCTTGCGAACCGCATCAATCACTTATCCTCTTGCCGCGCAGGCATTGCCGAACCCTGCCTGATGCGGTTCGTGCCTCACCACATCCTACGCGAGCTCGTATTCCCAACGTTCGTCGTTGTGATAGCTGAAGATCATGGGGAATCAGGTAAATTCATACGCCGGTGTTTTCCAGCTCACGCGCGGCGTGAAGTAGCTGCGGGGCAAAGGACTCTATCACTTTATCCGGCGTCATCAGGTAGGAAGGACCGCCACAGTTCAGGCACATAATCTTGCCATCCTGTAACCGCAGCGGTACCGCAACCGCGTTGACGGAACGATCCCAATCTCCCAGCGAGAGACAATAACCATTGTCTTCATAGCACTTGACGGCCAACTCGATGTCGTCGCGAATTTTTGCCCAGTCGTTGCCGCTCTTGCGCAGGATGGCAGCCATCAGAACTTCTCGCTCTTCTTTTCCCAATGCCGCCAGATACGCGCGTCCGGCCGATGAGGTGGCCATCGGTAAACGCGATCCGACATCCATCCGCAGAGACTGCGCTACATCACCACGACAATTTTCAACGTAGATCATGCAAAGACGCTCGGTCGTCATCAGTCCGATCGACGCCTGAGTCCGTTTGGACAGGTCATCCATCAACGGCTTGGCTATCTGCCGCGCTCGCAAATTATGGACATAGTTATAGCCAAGGGTTAAGACACCAGAATCGAGTTCATACTTTTCTAGCCGTGGATTGTAGGCCAGATAACCCAGTTTCATCAGGGTGTAGGTCATCCGCGAGACCGTCGGCTTGGGCAACCCGGTAATGGCCGCGATCTGCTGATTTCCCAGCACGCCGCCGTTCTGGCCGAAGGCCCGCAACACATCCAAACCCCGATGCAGTGCCTCGACAAATTTGCGATCTTTCACTACCGCCATGCCTTTTTCGGGGGCAAGGGTGGTATCCAAAACCATAGCTTTATCCGGGCCAATGGTTTTATCCAACCCAAAGCCTTCCGAATGATTACCCATACCGCTCTCCCTTACCCCGTTCATAAACATGCGCACGTCGCTTCCATTTGCATATACTATTTTTTTGAATCAAGACGGCCCTAAGGCGCACGATCAGACCCGCAACTACACCGATTTTTTACCGCGTGGCAGTGCGCTTTGACGTGCCGCCTGCGACTCGGGGGTCAGCAACATCTGGCCAAACAGCGGAAACTCTTCATCAAAGCGATCAAGCACCGCCTGATGTTGCGATTTCTTTAACAACCGTTTGGTCTGCATCATCGCCTCGGCAGGCTTTTTAGCCAGCTTAACCGCCTGCTCGAAGGCAAAATCCAGCAACTCTTCGGCAGCCATCATGCGTGTGACGATACCCGCTTCGATCGCGGTCTGGGCGCTGAAAAAATCACCTAACAACAACAATTCCGCCGCCAGCCGCTGGCCTGCGATCTCGGGCAGGATCAGGCTTGAACCCGCCTCTGGACAGACGGCAAGATTGATAAAGGGCATCCGGAAGCGTGCATCCTGTGCGGCATAAACCAGATCACAATGCAGCAGCAGCGTGGTACCGATACCCACCGCCAGACCTGACACGGCCGCCACCACCGGTTTTTTGCAATGATGCATGGTTTCCAGCAACAGCCTTCCAGCGGATGGCGCATTCGGGTCACGGTTTTCAAAATCCGCCAGGTCGTTGCCTGAGGTAAAGCAATCATCGCTACCCTGTAACAGGATCGCCTTGATCTCGGGGTCTTGTTCGGCCGCCTCGAACGCCTGGCGCAGTGCGGCATACATCGCCTTATTGAGGGCGTTTTTCTTTTCGGGTCGATTAAGCGTGATCTTCATCACGCCCTGACTGCGGGTAACGATAACTTGTTCTGAATTTGACATAGGTTCAGCTCTACTCAATAGCGAAAGACTGGGCTGTAGCCCCCGTCGCATCCTGCTTAGCAAGGCTAGTTACAGCCGTGACATTGCGCTCATTCGCTCAAACGCGGCGTTAGCCTCGCTTTCGAGCGTGACGACGATATCGGCCAGCGGTTCGATCTGGTTGACGAAGGCCAGCGCGTGCCCTACCGCCAATACGCCCCGACGGCTATCCCCGGTGACATAGGCCTCTCGGCCTATCTTTCCGGCGATGAAGGGCAACAGGTCATGAATCGTTACATCCTTAATCTCCGCCTCAGTCGCCTGGACCATATCGGTGGTTTCGTTCTTTAATGCGCGTACCGTATTTCTGATGCTCGACATGATCAGCGCTGTGTCAGATTCCGTCGCCTCAACCAAGCGCTGCTTATAATCGTCATGGGCCCAGATCTCCTCGGCGACCAGAAACTTGGTCCCCATCACAACCCCCGCAGCCCCCATCGCCATCGCGGCGGCAATTTGAGAACCGTGACCAACGCCGCCGCCGATCAGGTAGGGAATTTCCAGTTTTTCCAGCGCCATCGCGGCGTTGACGAAACTACCGATCATCTCCATGCCCGGGTGGCCGCCACATTCGGCACCGACGATTGCCACAGCATCGACACCGATCTGCTGAGCTTTAAGGGCATACTTGACGGCCGGCACCTTGTGCAGCACCTTGACCCCCGCCGCTTTCAGCATCGGCAAATAGGCTTCGGGGTTACGGCCCGAGGTTTCTACAATCTTGACGCCCTCGTCGATGATGATTTGAAACACCTCGACGGTTTTCTCCCCCGGCACCAATTTGGGCAGCATGGAGACGTTGACACCGAAAGGCGCACCGTCGGCCAGCTCACGGCACTTACGAATCTCTGCACGCAGATCATTTTCATCGGGAAAGGTCGCTGCGGTGATAAAGCCCAAAATCCCCGCTCGGGCGGCGGCAGCAACATAATTCACATCTGACAGCCACATCATGCCACCGGCAACGATGGGCAGCCGGGTGCCAAATAGCGCCTTAAAATGTTGTTTGGATTGACGGGTAGAATTTGACATAACGTACCTCTTGATGTGCGTCCTGGTCTATTAGTCGGCGCTTTATCCGTTCAACCGAAATCCGGCACGAATAAAGCCCCGTAGTGATTCCCGCTGGAATCGATAGAACGCGCTAGGTTTGCTCAGCAGCCCATTGAGACAGGGTCTTGTCCGCCTTCACCAACTCTTCGAGTAGCTTTGATGGGGTCCAGTACTGCGCACCGTGCAATTCACGGAATTGACAAATACGGTCGTAGACCGTCTTCAGCCCTACCGTATCGGCGTAGAACATCGGGCCGCCGCGATAAACCGGGAAACCATAACCGAACAGAAACACCACATCGATATCACTCGGGCGCTGGGCGATACCCTCTTCCAGGATCTTGAAGCCTTCGTTGATCCAAGCGAAGCTCAAACGAATGAGGATCTCTTCATCACTGACAACACGGCGTGTGACGCTATGTTTTTTGGCCTGGGCTTCGATCACCTCCAGCACAACCGGGTCAGAGCTGCGGGCGCGGGTCGCCGAATCATACTGATAATATCCCGCTCCGGTTTTCTGCCCCAGGCGCCCCATCTCGGCCAGCGTATCAGCGATACTGTAGGTCTTGGGTTCGTCCTTCTCCGCATCGGAAAGCGCCTGACGCGCCTTGTAACCGATATCGATGCCGGCGAGATCACCCACCGCCAGCGGTCCCATCGCCATTCCCCAATCGACCATCACCTTGTCGATCTGCTCGGGAGTCGCACCTTCGAGCATGCACAACTGGGCTTCGCGGCCGTATTGACGATGCATCCGGTTGCCGATAAAGCCGTAGCAAACGCGTGACAACGCCGGCACCTTCTTGATCAACTTAGCCATCGCCATCGAGCTGGCCAACACCTCATCAGAGGTCTTGTCAGTACGGATTATTTCAAGTAATTTCATCACGTTAGCAGGGCTGAAGAAGTGCAGGCCGATAACATCCTGCGGACGACTGGTAGCCGCGGCAATGGCATCAACATCCAGATAAGAGGTGTTGGAGGCCAGGATAGCGCCGGGCTTACACACAGCGTCGAGCTTGGTGAACACCTGCTTCTTGATCTCGAGGTTTTCAAATACCGCCTCAATCACCATATCCACGTCGGCCAGATCATCGTAGTGGGTGCTACCGGTAACCAGCGCCTGGCGCGCAGTCGCATCGGCTGCGGACAACTTGCCCTTCTTAACCGTGATGGCGTAGTTCTTGGCGATAATATCCAGACCACGCTGCAACGCCTCTTCGCTGATCTCCAGCAAGGTCACCGGAATACCGACATTGATGAAGTTCATGGCGATACCGCCGCCCATGGTGCCACCACCGATGATGCCGATCGATTTGATTGGCCGGGTGGGAGCATCCTTAGGCAGGCCTTTAATCTTGGCGGATTCACGCTCGGCAAAGAACTTATGCCGCATGGCCGCCGACTGAGTGGAGTCGCGACACTCGAGAAACAGCTCCCGCTCGCGCTTCAGGCCTTCGACCATCGGCAGGTTAACCGCGGCTTCAACACAGGAGACGATATTCTGTGGAGCCAGCTGACCGCGAGTCCGCTTGGACAGTTTGGCCCGGTAAGCGTCGAAGAAACCCTCGGGGATCGATGTCGGATCGATACTGATGTCGCGAACCCGCTTGAGCTCGGCTTTATCGGCCACCAGGGCGTTGGCGAATTCAAGTGCGCCCTGCAGCAGATCACCCTCGACCACCTTATCGACCAGCCCCATACCCATCGCTGCCGCGGCTGAGACCGGATTGCCCGAGGTGATGAGGTCCAACGCCGCCTCTACACCGGCCAGACGCGGGGTACGCTGGGTACCACCGGCACCCGGCAGAAGCCCCAGATTCACCTCGGGCAACCCCACCTTGGCGGAGGCCAGTGCACAACGGTAGTGACAGGCCAGCGCGGTTTCAAAACCACCACCCAATGCCGTCCCGTGAATCGCAGCGATCACGGGTTTGTCAGAGTCTTCTATGGCACTCAATAGCTCGGGCAGCGAAGGGGTCTTGGGCGGCTGACCAAATTCGGTGATATCCGCACCGGCAATAAAGGTACGACCGGCACAGATGATCACCAATGCTTTAGACGCATCATCTTGGGAGGCTTCAATCGTGCCTTTCAACCCTTCACGCATGGGTTGAGACAGGGCATTGACCGGCGGGTGATTGATAGTGATAACACCGATATCACCCTTAAGCTCGTAACTGACAATAGACATGCACAGATCCTCGATAATGAAGTGGCTTAAACGCGCTCGATAACGACAGCAATGCCCTGGCCGATACCGATACACATGGTGGCAAGCGCATAACGGCCACCGGTGCGTTCAAGCTGACGTAATGCGGTCAGCACGATCCGCGCGCCACTGGCCCCCAACGGGTGACCGATAGCGATGGCACCGCCATTGGGGTTAACGCGAGAATCATTAGGGTCGATTTCCAGCAGCTTCATGCAGCCCAACGCCTGCACGGCAAAGGCTTCGTTAAATTCCAACACATCCATATCGGCGAGGGTCAAACCGGCACGCGCCAGCGCCTTCTTGGTCGCTGGTACCGGACCCAATCCCATCACCCGCGGTTCAACACCGGCAATGGCACCGGCCAGGATGCGGCCCCGAGGTTTAATACCCGCATTTTCTCCGACCCGCGCGTTACCGATAATCAGTGCCGAGGCACCGTCGTTAATGCCCGACGCGTTGCCAGCGGTGACCACACCGCCGTCATAGAGCGCGCGCAACTTCTGCAGTACCGCCATATCGGTAGACGGACGCGGATGCTCATCGGCGTCAACGATCAAGTCCGGCTTTTTGCGCCCCTGGGGCACTGCGACGGGAATGATTTCATCGCAGAAGTAGCCGGCGACCCGCGCCGCTTCATACTTGGCTTGTGAGGCGGCGGCAAATAGGTCGCACTCCTCACGGCCTATGCCCAGATCAGCGGCGATGTTGTCCGCGGTTTCCGGCATGGAATGGCCGCCAAACTGGCTGATAATGCTGGGGTTGGTAAAACGCGCCCCCATGGTGGTATCGGCCAATACCTGACCCCGATCAAAGGCGCTAGTCGCCTTGGACAGCACCAGCGGTGCGCGACTCATGGATTCAACCCCACAGGCCACGAACAATTCACCTTCGTCGCAACGGACACCACGGGCGGCATCTAAAGTCGAAGACAGGCTCGAGCCACACAACCGGTTAACCGTCAAACCACCGGTTTCAATCGGCAGACCCGCCAGCAGACCGGCAAAACGGGCCACGTTACGGCTGTCTTCGCCGGCCTGGTTGGTGCTGCCAGCAATCACATCTTCATAAAGACGGGCATCAAAAGCGTTACGCTCGACCAGAGTCTTGATCACCTGCGCCAGCAAATCATCTGGACGAATAGGTGACAGTACACCGCCGTGACGACCAAAGGCGCTGCGGCCACCATCATAGATATAAGCACTAGACATTCTACTCTCCTGATACTGATTAGTTGATTCTGCTCTGCGAAACAGGCTTTCAATATAAGCACATCCGCTCGCATTTACAACCCTGGGATTTAAACCTCCCCTATCCTGCTGGGTCATGCTTAGGCTGATGGGCTGAAGACCTTCTGCCTTAGCCACGTCATACGCCCCAGGAGGCTGACCGAGAATAGTGATCGTCGCGAGACGATCCGCATTTTGAGTCAGATTAATCGGTCATTTGCGAAGATTAATCGGCAGGAAAGCCGATTTACACAGCCATAGCTGCCCGTAGGGCAAGCTGCAGGGACGCACCTTGTGAATAGTGGTTCTATTTGACAAAAATGAGCGAGAAATCTGGCCGAAATGCGGGTTTCGCAGTAGGTCTGTCTGTTCTCGGTCAGCCTCCTAGATGAGGGACCCTCTGATCCACTGTGCTAACCCGCCACCGGAGCACCCGTGAACGAACAACAAACCCATGCCGACAGTTCCGCTCAGCGGAATATGCTTTTATTAATATACACACCACCAGACAATGGGCTAAGATAATCCGAAATAACAAAATCGTCTGTTGTAGAAATACAGATCAAGACAAATTCCACTGACGGGAGCATACGATGATCAATGGCCATGAAATCATGATGGGGCGCACAGCCAATGAGGTTGTAGCCAACCTGCCAACACGGGTTAGCCACAGGGTTTGGCAGTGGATTAATGAGACCCCCGCTGCGATCGCCCTGCAGGAAGCGGCGCGCAGCTGGACATATGCCGACCTGGGGCTAGCCGTCAACGACGCGCAACAACACCTCATCGACCATCAGGTCCGCGGCGGTGATCGTCTTATTCTGGTCTGTGAAAACGCCTGCGTGCTGGCCGCCTTTGTGCTGGCCGCCAGTGACCTGGATGCCTGGGTAGTGCCCGTCAATGCCCGGATGTCGGGCGCAGAACTCGATGCTATTCTGGACGACTGCCAACCCCGCCATGTGATCTACACCGTCGAAGCGTCCAGCACTGCCAGAAAACACGCCGAACGCCATAACGCCAGCTTTGCGCAACACCCCCGTTGGGGCGAATTCGCCTTTAGCGGCACGCTGGACTCCAGCCCGGAACCGGTGTGCCAGAGCGGCCAGGATCAGGTTTTTGCGATGATCTATACCTCGGGCACCACCGGAAAGCCCAAGGGAGTCATGCTGACCCACAATAATGTCGCCTTCGTCGCCGCCCTATCCGCAGCGAACAGAGGTCTAGGGGCCGACAGTCGGGTTTACGTGGTATTGCCGATGTCCCATTCCTTTGGCCTGACGGCAGCCTGCATGGCCACTCTGCTCGAAGGCGCAATGGCCTATCTTGAACCCAGCTTCAACCCCGAAACCTGCCTCAATACCTTGCTCGAGCAGCAGATCACCATGCTGATGGGCGTGCCACCGATGTATTCCGCGCTGATCGAAGCGATCAAAACCCGAGGATTACAGCCGAGTAATCTAAGCCTGAGTTACCTCTCTGTCGGTGGCGCCCCGCTGGATCCTGAGACCAAAAACAGCACCGAATCCTTCTTCGGACTATCGCTGCATAACGGTTTCGGGTTAACCGAAACCAGCCCGACAATCGCTCAGGTACGCTTCAACGAGGGACTGGACAACTGCTCCTGCGGACGCCCTATGCCCGGTGTCGAAGTCCGGTTGGTCAAAGACGATGGCGGCGTGGCAGCCACCGGTGAAATCGGCGAACTCTGGACCCGCGGACCGCATGTGATGAAAGGGTATTTCCGCAAGCCGGAGTTGACCGATAACGTGCTCAATGCCGAAGGTTGGTTTAATACCGAAGATCTGGCGCTACAGGATGCCGCGGGCAATCTCACCATCGCCGGCCGGACCAAGGAGCTGATTGTGCGCTCGGGGTTCAACGTCTATCCGGCAGAGATCGAAGCGGTCCTCAACGCACATCCGTTGATCACCCAGTCTGCGGTCGTCGGCATCAGCCATCAGGGTGACGAGGACGTGCTAGCCTATGTTCAGACCATGCCAGGGGCGGCGATCACCGAAGAAGATCTCAACGCGTACTGCAAGGAGAAGCTTACCGGTTACAAACGCCCCTCGAAGATAACCCTAATGGACGCGTTGCCCGCCAGTAACACGGGGAAACTGTTAAAAGCACGGTTGAAAGAGATGGCTACGCTGAGCCTTCAAAAGGCATAACACGGCTATCTCTTCGGTGCCTATTCGTTGGCCGTTGCAGCCCCCCCCCCCTTGCGACTTAACTCTTTGAGTTTAAATGTAGGTAGCCATGACGGGAGTAATGCGAAACGGATTACAGCCTTTTTTTATTTAAGTATGGGTATCAGCTGTCTGTCGGACTTAACGCTGATCCAACAAGAGGACAGCCAAACTGATGAACCGGACCTCTTCCACCCTCTCCGCCCTGTTGCTACTGCTGGTGATGACCGCCACCATCGCCTACAAGTTATTGGGTGGCGCCATGCCGCTTGTCGTCGCCAGTGCAACCCTGCTTGCTTTTTTGCTACTGCAGTGGCGGCTGATCAATACCACGGGCAAAGTGATGTTAGTCGTGGCACTGGTCTCGCTGTGCCTGTTGAACTGGAGCCCCAGTCCCCTGCAGATCGCCACGTCCGCATTTTCCAGGAGCAGCTTTTTCGCCACCTTTCTAGTGTCTCTGTGCTTTCTAAGGCTGGCGGCCAAACACTCGCTGATGGTCAAACGTTGCGGCAAGCTGGTGGTCAACCAGCCACCCGCGCTACGCTATGGCGTTATTTCCTCTGCAGGGACCCTGTTTGGCACGGTATTGAGCTTCGGCGTGGTCCACCTGATCGGCCAGATCATCGACAAGGGCAACACCCTGGATGCTGCGGGCGGTAGCGTCCGAATACAGGATATTCGTCGGCAGCGCATGAGTCTGGCGCTGCATCGTGGTTTTTCGGTACTGCCCCTGGCCTCCCCCTTTTCAATCACCATGGCATTGATGCTGGCAACAATTCCCGGCCTTGATTGGCAATCACTGCTGCCCATGGGGCTGGCAACAGCCGTGATGCTGATTGGGCTCGGATGGGGATTCGATTATTTCAACAACCCCAAGCTGGCTCCCATTGATGCCCAATACCAGGGCCCGGACTTGAGTTGGCTGCCTGCACTGCAATTTGCCGGACTGATTCTGGCTATCTTCAGCGTGGCCGCACTGCTGGCACAGGTGACGAGCATAAGTCTGCCGCTGGCAATTTTGATGACCAGCCCTCTGTTTGGAATACTCTGGTTAAGCTGGGGACACCGCACTGTGGGCATCTCTGCTGCATGCCGGCGCACCGCACGCATCCTCAGACAGCAACTCCCCGCGGAGCTTAACGGGCTGCGTTCGGAGATCGCCATCCTGGGCGGGGCCAGCTTTATCGGCGTGATCATCGCCGACCTGATCCCCCAGCCGCAGCTGGTGCAGCTGGTGCAAACGCTGGGGCTGACCAGCGCCCCGCTGGCCATTGCAGCCTGCGCGCTGGTCCCGTTGTTTGCCCTCACTGGGATAGGGCCGATCGTGACGGTCACCGTGATCGCCTCGACCCTAAGCAGCACTACCGCCTTCCAACTGCCGCCGGAACTACTGGCGATTGGACTGATGTCAGGCTGGGCACTGGCCCTGAACTCGTCCCCGGTATCGCTTTCCGCACTGATGGTCAGCAACACCACCGGATGCTCAACCCAAGACCTAATGGGATGGTCCGCCCCGCTCCAAAACCGGCTTCAAATGAGCCATGATGAGTGTGCGAACATACATCACAGAGGAGCAAGACGGACCATGATTAATCATAACCCAAAGCTTCAGATTAGCATTCTCGCTATTGATCTAAGCAAGCATAGTTTTCAACTTCACGGCGTGAATGCGCATGGCAAATGCGTTTTGAGAAAAAAACTCCCCCGTGCAAAGCTGCTGCCCTTTATTGCTAATCTACCGCCGTGCGTGATTGCCATCGAGGCCTGCGGTGGCGCGAATCACTGGCTGCGCAAGTTTTCCGCCTTAGGGCATGTTGTGCAGATGATAGCTCCTCAGTTTGTGAAGCCATTCGTCAAATCTAACAAGAGTGATGCTGCAGATGCCGAAGCGATTTGCGAAGCTGCACAGCGCCCCAATATGCGCTTTGTACCGGCGAAAAGTATTCAACAGCAGGACATTCAGAGTGTGCACCGGATCAGGAGCCAGGCAGTGGCCAGAAGGACCGCGCTTGCCAACCAAATTCGAGGGCTACTGACGGAATACGGGGTCATTATTCCTAAGGGGATTTCGTACATTCGTAAACAGATCCCCATGATCCTGGAGGACGCTGAGAATGATTTGACCGTGCTGTTTAGAGAACTTCTCAGTGAGCTTTACGATGAGATGGTTCACTTGGATCAGCGCGTCGAAATGTTAGAGCAGAAACTGGCAATCATTGCCGCCCAGAATCCAGACTGCCAGCGACTGCTGACAATCCCAGGGATAGGATTACTGACAGCAACGGCATTGGTGGCCGCAATAGGCGATATCTCGGTTTTCAAAAATGGGCGTGAGCTGGCCGCCTGGCTCGGTTTGGTTCCGAGACAGCATTCCACGGGGGGCGTGCCGACGTTACTGGGCATCAGCAAGCGTGGTGACACCTACTTGCGGACGCTGCTCATCCACGGTGGTAGAACCGTCGTGCGGGTTGCACATAAATATGAAGACAGCCGTAATCAATGGATCACGGAACTGGATCAACGACGAGGCAAGAACATCTCAGCTGTCGCAGTCGCCAATAAGAATGCGCGCATCGCCTGGGCTGTATTAAGTAAGAAGGAGTCTTACCAAGTGGCAGCGTAGGCGGCTCACTAGGTAAGGCTGGTTAACGGCTGTAAGATTTATCGGTTAAATAGAAAAGCAACGAGTTGCGCGGATAAAGTTCAAGTGATGGCATAAAAGGTAACACCTGTGCTCCTGAGAACCTGTTGGGGTCTAGGGCCCATTGAGGCCGAAGACCTGATGAGGTGGGAGTGCGCGGATTCCATCAGGGCCAGAGGTGCTTAGTAGCCTCATCCCAAGGCCGGATATATGGGAGCAATACTCTTTTAGCCACCAGTAACTTTACCTTGCATCGCGGGGCGGACCATATATGACCCTAAATTGGAACGGCCGCTACTGTTTGGTCGGCTTTGTCTGTATCAGCCTGTGGCTGCTGTTTCTGAGTTCAAAGCTGAGTCTGTAGGCATTACCCAGAACAGCACCATTCTGATTATGAATGAGTTACAGGGCCAGAAAGACTGCGTTAACCGCCACCCGATCCATTAACTATATCGCTTAAAGAGGTACCACAATGAGCGCCTGGAAACACAAGTCCCAACCCCCGTTTAACGATCATCTGGGAGTAAAGATTGATGCCTGGCAGGAGGGTCGGGTGCAGTTGAGCGTGGAGATCCAGCCAGAACATTGCAACAGCCAGAACTCCCCCCACGGCGGATTCGTTTGTACCCTGATCGATATCGCCGGAGCCCTGGCCGGGGTCTACTGCCCCTTCCCCGACCGCCGGCGCCAGGCTTCAACCCTCTCCCTTAATACCAGTTTTACCGCCCAGCCCAAAACCAAAACCCTGAAAGTCGTCGGTCAGGTCACCAGTCGCGGCAGAAAGATGTATTACTCCACGGTAGAGGTGAGCGATACCCAAGGAACGGTTATTGCCACAGGGCAGATGGTTTTACGCTATCGCGGAGGCAGCGAAACCTTGGAGGGCGTACCTATCGCGCCAGAGACGGCGGCCAGCTAGCGCTGATCCATAACACAGACAATCGATGCAATACGCTTCGCCATCCCCCATACATCTACCAACATATCAGAATGTTATATTCTAGTGGATCAGGTCATCAGGTGAAGTACCGCGCACCGGATGGCCCTAGCAACCCCGTGTATGGATGCTAATTAATGGCTATACCAATTGGCTGTTGTGACGAACTATAGCCTGAGCGGCTCCAGTGCGCCCAAGACGGAAGCTCACTAGGGGTGGCGTGCGTGTCAGTAACAGACAGCTACCGCCACTTTGCTACCGCTTAGCTCTGGCCTGTGTGAATTGCTGATGAAACTTCGGAGTTCCTTATAGCGGACACCCCACGGAGCGAGAGGTCACGGCAGGAATATCTACTGTGCTGCCGATCATTTTTTAAACCAATCGAGTCTGACCCCATGGCCGGTGCCGGCTTGATCGAGTTGGTATCGTGCCAGCACCAGCAGCAGGATCTGTTTTGCCCACAGCAATCGGCACGTAGTCAGGAGTTGATGGCTGTAGCAGATCAGATCAACGCACGGCAGCCGCACGGGGTGTTCCTGGGCAGCGATGGCATCGATCAGCAGTGGAAGATGAAACGGCTCAGCTGTTCACCTGCGTACACAACGCGGTGGAATTCTTTGCCAAGGATTAGATAATACTTGGTCTTGAAAGTCTGCGCTGGCTTACGCAATCGCGCCAGAGCCGACCCGGCCTAGAGGGTCGCAAAGAAAGCCCTCAGCCGCTTCGCGTTGGTGCCCACGTCTCCCAGACCAACTCGTGACAATGAGCGCGCATCGATTACGGCCCCCTCTGCCGTGGGCCTGATACGAATGACGACATCGTCCTTGAAACGAAACCAAAAGGTCGTATCGGTTGCTTCAATGCGGCCCTCTTCTGGCACCTGGGCGACCAGGTCCCAGCCCAATTCGTTGATCGCGGCCAGGGCCCGCTGGAAGACTGCACCAGGAGGCTCGTTGATCACCACCGGTACCAGATCAGGAAAGGCGTCGGTTTGCATCTCTGCCAGTGTTTCGGGCGTCGTATTGCGTGCCACCCCGTAGACAACACTGTTTGGCGAGTCGGCCCGTAGCCGCAGCACCGCGACAAATTCCGGTGGATTTACGGTGTCTGTAGAGACATCGTGAATGGGAGGATAAGTCACCCCCTCCGGAGGTCCGTAGGACACCGGTATGTAATAGGCTAATGCCGAGGCGATGGTCCCCACCGCAGCCATAGCAGATAACCGGGTGCCGTTAGCAATACCCCGCAGTCTGCAGAAAACGAACAAGCCAAGCGTGATTATGAGTCCAAGCCCAGCAACCCAATCCGCGTAGTTATTGACCGGACGAAGCAGAGCGAAGCCAGTGCGAAACCCCCACAACCCAACCCAGGTGCCGAGGGCTGAGACCAGAGCAACTGCACCCACGGCAACACCGGCGATGAGGGTCAAGCGGGCGACCCAGGAAGGCCACGATGACGGTGAGATAGAGGTTTGTTTTTCTGTTAGCGGGCCACTCATAGGATTTACCTGTTGGTATTCGTGTGGGATGGAACCGTAGTCATTGTAGGTCGTCGAAGGACTTCGGACTGAGAGCGTCTTGGGACTGACACCTGCCCCTTACGGCTGTTCACGTCCCCCAACGGCATAGCCAACCCCCGGCGAGCGTTTCTTGCCGACGTTGCTGACTCTCGCCATTGCTTCATATTCACAGGGGTGAGCGGCATAAGCCCTAACGCCTATCCAGGTAGTGCATACTCCCCACTCCGGAAACCAGCGAAACCAACAGCAATCCTCCAAAAACAGGAAGGTAATGCTCGCTTAGATAAGCGCCCAAGAGCGTTCCTGAAATCAGAGGGATCACGAACAGAAGGTGACAAGGGCAGCTGACGAAAAACAGCCCAAATAGCAGATAACCAGCGGGGGATTCTCTTGGGGACAAGTGGGCAGGTGCCATTTTAAAGTCCTCGAATATTTTGGATCTATGCCTTCTGATTGACTCCCATAGCTCCTCGAAGTTACAAGCCGCTCGTATGATTGAAGGACATTATCCCAAAACTAAAACTCTCGACCGGGTGGCTTTGCCCAAGAGCAGGGTCAGCTAGTCAGGTGCTTGTTGAAAAAGTCTAGGGTGCGACTCCATGCCAACTCCGCTGCGACCTCGCTGTAACGCCCGGTTGAGTCATTATGGAAGCCGTGATTGACACCAGGATACATATACACAGTGAACTGTTTTTGGCCCGCCTTGAGGTCCTCCTCATAATCAGGCCAGGTTGCGTTAACCCGCTTATCCAGCTCTGCCAGATGGATTAGCAAAGGGGCCTTGATGTCCTTGCGGATCAACTTAGCTGGAGGAGTGCCATAAAACGGTGCCCCTGCATTTACTAGGTCCGGGAGTCTCGCCGCTAACATGTTAGTGACGTAGCCGCCGAAGCAAAAACCCACCACACCCAGCCTTTCATTACTCATAGGGTGGTTCTTCAAAAACCGGGCGGCAGCAATAAAGTCTTGCTCGATCCTGGACTTATCCATTGAGCTTTGCAGAGCCCGACCTTCGTCATCATTGCCCGGATAGCCGCCCAGGGTATGCAGTGCATCTGGGGCAAAGGCGATAAATCCAGCTTTAGCCACCCGCCGCGCCACGTCCTTAATATAGGGATTCAACCCCCTGTTTTCATGCACCACCAATACCACCCCCGCTGAGGCGGTAACGGATTTCGGGGTGACCAGATAACCCCTGCCTTCACCATGACCCTCGGGTGACGGGAAGGTCGCGTATTCGGCCTTGATCCCGGAGTCATTGAACGAGACCTGCTCGGCCCGTGCATAATTCGGCATCAGAGCGGCCGATAGCATACTCATACTGAACCCCAAAGCCGTCAGAGTGGCCAAGCGTGCCAAAAACTCACGCCTAGTAATGACCCCATGTGCATACTCGTCGTACCAATCAAAGGCTTCCTGTGGGATCACGTATGCATCTTGGTTATTCTTTTTAGCTTCCATAAAAACCTCATTACGGCCGGTTGAACTGAACATTAGTCAGACTAGCAGAATCCTACGAAAACACTCTGAATCCCCGGTCCTCTACAAACCTTTATCTACGCTACCGCCTAGGAGGCTGAGCCACTGTCCAAAAGAGAACTCGGGGCGCTGCTGGAGAGTCCTGAGCAGTGGATCTCTAATGGCAGTTTTGAGCCGAAGAACTCATTCCGCTGACTCGCACTCGAATGACCGCTCTTGGGCGGTAGCGACCTAGCCCAGCTAGTCTGCCCTTCAAGGACTAGCCGTGGATTCGAACGTCTAAGTTTCTGACATACCTGCCGCTAGAGATCAATTGACGATAGCTCACAGTTAGCAACCCAGCCCTTCATAGCAACCCAGACACTGATCTGAGAGTCTGGGGCAGGCTGGATTTCTGCCCAAGCAAACCTTTAGGGAGCGTTGATTCGGCATTTCACCAACCAATCAACAACCTCGGCTGCCTGAACGTGGTCGTTGCTGGCTTCAAGATCCTAGAAGCCTGTCGGACTTAACACTGATCTACTGCGGAAAACCCGAATTTGGTCATATTTTCACGATCACCCTCGTTAAATAGCTCGCTATTCGCCTCGGATGATCGAAAAATCTGCCTCAAATCGAATTTCCCTCGCTACGATCGGCCAAGTCCGACAGGCTCCTAGCCTCGGCAAAGGGTTCTCAATAACTTAAACCAGTAGCTAGTGCTGGTGCCTCTTTAGCAGACCCCTGAGGCAATATCACAGACCACGCCACCCTGAGGAACAGAGTAGAGATAGCCATTACCCGCCTTCGTTTCAAGCAACACGCCGTTATCCACCATTCGCCGTAGTTGCGCCTGAGCCGTTTCAATACTGATCTCGTACACGCACGCTATTTCTACCGGCGCAGCGTTACCATACTTGGAGATAAAGTCGAGCACCTGGGCCGTGTCATATCGGAGCTTTTGACGCGTCAGGGGTTTGTCTGACAGCTCAGCGAACCAAAATTCAAACTTATCGTACGCCGTATAACCGCGTAGCATCATCTCACCTTTCGGCCCCCGTATCAGGTAGCAGGGAAAGCCTCGAACGCCCCGCTCCCTGCACTCCTGTAGGTCCTTGCGAAAGGCCTGCTCCGCTCTACCGCTATCGATATCCTCAACAAATCGATCAACATCCAGACCCATTTCACCTGCCAGTTCGATTTGGACCCTGAGTCGATGGATGGCCTTGTTTTCTGCAGCGGCCCCTGCGCGAAGGCCGCGTAAATAACGTGCGCCAGTGTCTTCACCCTGACATTCTGCTGCCTTGACGGCAATGCACGCGGGATAGGTCGATCGGTAATCATCCTTAATATCAAAAAATATCGTCTCATCGACCGGCATTTGGTGCCGTAGAGATGCATCAACCCAATGTTCGGCAACCTGACGATACCAGTCCTTCCCGCCAATACCGTTGGCAGGATCGTTAAAATCAGCAATATCCTCAACCAATCCGCCCATCCGGTAGGAGAGCTTAACCTGAGGTCCATAAACCTCTTGAATCTTTCGCAGGATCGGTTCCGATCCCCAGCACCATGTACAGTAGGGGTCGGTAAAGTTAATAATCTCTATCGTTGTATCGGTCATTTTCTGCTCTCTGATTTTCATCGCCCCCCCCCTATCCGCACCCTGAATTTCTCGGACTCTTGAGAAACCCAGGCACAGACCAATAGAGCGAAACAGTTATCACACCAGTTCTTCTACCAAGGATCGCTAGGCATCGGCGGTCAAGATCGACCAATCCTGCTCCTTCGCCCAGTCTTCGAAACCGAGCCAGTGAACGTCAGTAAAGTCGCGCTGTAAGGCCGGTAAATCCGCCACATAGCCGTGGGTATCAAACCACTTGAACATCAGGGCCATATCTTCGCTGTGTTGCTGCAGGTACTCAGGAGGGAATCCCTCATAACGGATCTCTCGGCCAGTGACCCTGGACAGAATGACGGCCGCCTCTTCTCCGGTGATCTCATCACCGCCAATATCGAAGCGTTTGCCAAACACCTCCTGCCGACGCTCTACCATGGCGACGACGAAGCGGCCGATATCCCTAACAGCAATCTGTTGCAGCGGGCGATTGCTGGGCATGGCCAGGGCGAGTTTTCCTTCGCGTAGTGAAGGCAGCGCCCAAACATCAATAAGGTTTTCCATAAAGAAAACCGGCGCGCTGATGGTATAGGGAACTCCCGACGCTGCGACGTATTGCTCAACCCGGTATTTGCTATCGAAATGGGGGATGCCGGTGCCACCGTCAGCGCTTGCCACCGAACCCAGTATAAGGTGGCCCACCCCGGCAGCCTTTGCCGCATCCACCAGGGCGATACCCTGTTGAACCTCAGCTTCAATCCCCGCCTCCAGCGGCGTCATCATGGCGTAGAGGGTATCAACACCTGTTGCGGCCTTTAGCAGGGACACGCTGTCGGAAAAGTCAGCCTTCACGACGTCGACCCCTTTAAGCTTGAGGTTTGTGGCTGCTTTGGAGTCAGGGTTGCGGGTGGTGGCTCTGACTTGATGCCCTCTTTGCAGCAGGGCTTCAACCACTGCGCCACCTTGTTTGCCTGTGGCGCCTGTAACCAGTACGAGTCTCTTGTTGGTCATGTTGTCTCTCCTCGAATCGTTTTCAAATGAACAAGTACAGCGTATCAATCGACCAATTGGTTAACTAGATGGCACTATCAAGATAAACTATCCCATAAATACAGATAATGGTGATCTATGGTCGACTTGAATGAGGTGGTGGTTTTTATCCAGGTGGTCGAGGCAGGCAGCTTTACCGGGGCAGCGAGCCAGTTAGGCATGCCCAAGACCAGCGTCAGCCGTAAAGTGACCCAATTAGAGTCAAGCTTGGGTGTTCGCCTGCTGCAAAGGACTACGCGCAAACTCCATCTGACAGAGGTGGGCCGTCGCTATTATGAGCAGTGTAGGAACGCTGTATCGGAGCTTGAGGCGGCAAAGCTGGCTGCTATCCAGTCACAATCCGAACCAAGCGGTGTGTTGCGCATCTCGGCACCGGTGGACTTCGGCGTTAAGTACCTGTCTCACTGGGTCACCGAGTTCCTGTGCCAATATGATCAGGTACAGCTCGAGCTGCGCTTAACCGATCAGTACCTGGATCTGATTGATCACGGTATCGACCTCGCTTTTCGCACCGGCCAACTACAGGACTCGTCACTGATAGCCCGTAAACTGGGCGAAACTCGCCGCGTCTTTTGCGCCAGTCCGACTTATTTGGAAAGAGCTGGAGTGCCCCAATCCCCCGAAGAGTTACAGCACCATGACTGTATTATCTTCGGCCGTTCGGTCACAAATACCTCTTGGCGTTTTATGCAGGATGCACAAGAGCAAATGGTAGTCGTAAATGGCAGAATCGCCCTGGATTATATGCAGTTAGTGGTCCAGGCCACTGTCGAGGGGCTCGGTATTGCCCAGATTCCTGAGGCGATAGCCGTAGATGAATTTGAGAGCGGGCGGCTACGCATTATCCTAGAATCCTATTCTCCCCCACCGGGAGGCGTCTACGCCGTTTATCCCAACAGCCTTCACCTTGCCACCTCTGTGCGGCTGTTTCTGGATCATGTCGTCGCCAAAACCAGCCTACAGCCCCCTTGGATTCGAGATGGTGCTAAATAGGCGGGCAGCCAGTAACAGGCTGTTGATGGCGTGAACGAGATACTTTACATCGACACATCAACAACACTAAATGTCCGAAATTGTTAGTGGTCAGCTGATCGCTAAATCTCCTACAACACTGGAGCGGCAGTCCGCTATCTGGACTTTTGATCGGTGCGGGATAGCCTGGCTGGCGGGACGCGTTAGTTCTCATCATGGCGTAATCAGTATGAGCCTACGATAAGAACCGCAGAAGGCGTGTCTGCTTGTTACGGTTTTAGACAGGCAGGGGCATGCAGATATATGAGAAATCCAGAGGCCCCTTTGGACCGCTGAACATGAACGGCTCTCAATCTTAGGATCGTTGAGCCTCCCACCGCCCCCCAGGCGAAACTCAAGTGGTGCGCCCCAAGGAGTATTCGGGAGCTTTGATGCTGATGTGGCTGCTACAGGCTTTTCCGGACCCTGAGTCAACATCGGCTCTCTGAAGCAGAAACCTCTCTCGCTTTGGACAGAACACTCCCCTGATCTACTTGGATGTGCACAATACCCTCCACTCCGTTTACCCTTACTTTGCCTGCAAAGCAAAGTCCAAAGGGGCTGCTGGTGTCTATTCTTTAATCTGCTATATTCTTTAGTATTTAAACCGACAAAGCCGGCGGATCACCCGAAGAATAACTATTATCATAATGCTTTATATTTTATATTTTCAACTATGACTATGACTAGGATCGATCATGAAAATCATTGTATTTGCTGCAACCAGTCACAAAGAATCTATCAACAAACAACTCGTAGAATATGCTGGAAGATTATTAAACAAAGCATGTGTTGAAACATTGGATTTAAACGATTATGAGCTACCTTTATATAGCCAGGACAAAGAAAAGGAATTGGGACACCCTAGATTGGCTAAAGACTTTCTAACTAAGATAGCGGAAAGTGATGGTATCATTATTTCTTTTGCAGAGCACAATGGTTCATACACAGTTGCATACAAAAATATATTTGATTGGTGTTCTCGAATAGAACCTAAAGTTTTCCAAGGCAAGCCTATGGTTTTTTTATCTACTTCACCAGGATCCATTGGTGGATCCAGTGTGCTGGCAACAGCTATCCAATCAGCGCCATATTTTGACGGCATTGTTAAATCCAGCTTATCCATTCCGAGTTTTTATGACAATTTCGACACGGAGAAACAAGAGCTACAACATGAGGAGCTTAATGAGAAACTTAAAGATGCAGTGAGTCACTTAGATCATTTGAAATAAATAAAGCTATCTCAGCCCAGAAGAATTTTAATTAATACGTGTCGCTTAGGTAAATGTCCATTCTTGCTGGTACAGAACCTTTTCAGGAGATATAGAAATGGCTGACTTATTTGATAATCCGATGGGGCTAATGGGTTTTGAGTTCGTAGAGTTCGCGTCACCTAAGGCTGGGGTTCTGGAGCCGGTCTTTGAACTCCTCGGGTTCAAAGAAGTAGCTCGGCATCATTCGAAGGATGTGAGCCTATATCGCCAAGGTGATATAAATTTCATCCTTAATCGCGAGCCACAGAGCAATGCCGCATTTTTCGCAGCAGAGCACGGCCCCTCACCTTGCAGTATGGCTTTCCGGGTACGAAATGCCAAGCACGCTTATTCCCGGGCGATCGAACTAGGTGCTCAGCCGGTTGAAATTCCCACTGGTCCTATGGAATTGCGCTTACCTGCGATAAAGGGCATCGGTGGCGCGCTACTTTATCTTATCGATCGCTTCGAAGAGGGTAAATCCATCTACGACATCGATTTCGAATTCATTGAAGGAGCTGATCCCCATCCTAAGGGCCACGGATTAAAAATTATCGACCACCTGACACATAACGTATATCGCGGTCGCATGGATTATTGGGCAAGGTTCTATGAAAGTATTTTTAATTTCCGTGAAATTCGTTTTTTCGATATCAAAGGCGAATATACCGGACTAACCTCCAAGGCCATGACTGCCCCTGATGGTTTGATTCGAATCCCACTCAACGAAGAAGCTTCTGAGACCACCGGACAGATCGAAGAATTTCTGATGGAGTTCAACGGTGAGGGCATTCAACACATCGCGCTACTAGCGGATGATCTGATCGGTGCGGTAGATAGTCTCCGTAAAGCCGGTGTGCCCTTGATGACGGCACCGCCGAGCACCTATTACGAAATGCTAGAAGGACGTCTACCTGGGCACGGAGAGAACGCAGAAGAATTACAGTCACGCGGCATCTTGTTAGACGGCACTACGGAAGGCGAGAAAAAGCTGTTGCTACAAATTTTCTCGGAAACTCTATGCGGCCCCGTGTTCTTTGAGTTCATTGAACGGAAGGGTGATGACGGCTTTGGTGAGGGGAATTTTAAGGCTCTTTTCGAATCGATGGAACGGGACCAGATCCGCCGTGGAGTGCTTACCCCGAAGTAAGACACAATATAAGAAGATGATAACCATAATGCCGAGCTATAAGCCGATAAACCAGTCTCTTCTGGCAACCGGGGCAGTTAGAGAATTCAACGCGACTCCGGTGACAACAAAGGCTCCGCATAAGGGGCTTTTTTGCAACAGGATTTGGCCGAAACTGGCTAGCAGAGCCCGTGCAAACCCACAGAATGGTTGTATTTTACTCATAGGGGGCTCCCCCCGAATCATCCCGAAGGTAGCCCATCAACGCACAAACTAGAATGGATGTAATATATTTCAACTAACTAAGGTGCGATTACAGAGAAAGAGCGACCCTATAACCTTATCCAAAATGCACGTAGTGCCCTCGTAACAACCGACGGTCTGCTGAACCAAGGCCGTGTCTCGAGCGACTATCGTAAGCCAACAAACGCGGCCCCTTGTCAAAAGTATAAAACTGACGAGCCCCTACTCAGCAGGTTCTTCAAGCTGGCTCTGTGCTCCAGCCACCGCGATGGCGGTCATGTTAAAGATGCTCCGTACGCTAGTGCTCGTAGTCATGATATGGATAGGCTTCTCGGCCCCCAGCAGGATAGGCCCCACGGAGATACCACCGCCCAGGGTTTTGAGCAGACCGTAGGCGATATGGGCTGATTCAACATTGGGCATGACCAACAGGTTGGCCTGGCCGCGAAGGACTGAATCCGGGAATACTTTATTCCGCAGTTCTTCGGAGATAGCTGCGTCTGCGTGCATCTCACCATCAACAATCAGCTCGGGAGCCCGCTCGTTTAACAGCTGCCATGCCTTGCGCATTTTCACCGCGGAATCATGGTCATTGGTACCAAAGTTAGAGTGTGACAGCAGGGCTGCCTTAGGCAAGATACCAAACCGGCGCATCTCTTCGGCCGCCAGCAGGGTGATTTGCACGATCTCTTCAGCGGTTGGATTTTGGGTGATATGCGAATCGCAGATAAAGAAGGTGCCCGTGGGCAGGCTCAATACGGTCACGGTGGAGAAATCATCCACCCCCTCAGACTTTCCGATCAGGCTATCGACCCGTTCCAGATGCTGACGGAAGCGACCGTGGGCACCGCAGAGCATGGCATCAGCATCGCCGCGCAGACACATCATCGCTGCGATCACGGTCTTATCCGAGTGGATGATGCTCTTAGCCTCATCGGGGGAGATCCCCTTACGGCACATGCGGGCGCTATAGTCGGCTAAATAGGGCTCGAACCAGTCACCGCCATTGGGATCAATGATGCTGAAATCACGACCTTCGCTGATGCGTAGCTGCAACCCCTGGATACGCTGAAGGATGCGTTGGGTGTTGCCGATCAGGATCGGCTCAGCCAAACCTTCATCAACCACTTGCTGCACGGCCTGCAACACGCGGTTGCTCTCACCTTCGGCGAAGACAACCCGCTTGGGCTGCTGCTTCGCACGCTCTAGGATCGGGCTCATCACCTGGCTGGAACGATACGCATAGCGGGCCAGTCCGCGGCGGTAACCCTCCATATCCACTATCGGACGCGTGGCGACACCCGTCTCCATCGCCGCCTTGGCGACTGCCGGAGCGATCATAAATATCAGTCGAGGATCGAAGGGCTTTGGAATCAGGTATTCAGGACCGAAACGTAGCGGCTCACCGGCGTAGGCCTTGCGCACCCTGTCGATAGGTTCCGCCATGGCCAGATCGGCCAACGCTTTGACACAGGCGACCTTCATCGCCTCGTTAATGCTGGTAGCGCCGCAATCTAGCGCGCCACGAAAAATAAACGGAAAGCAAAGAACGTTGTTGACCTGGTTGGGGTAATCCGAACGACCGGTGGCCATGATGACATCGGCGCGGGCTGCCCGGGCATCTTCCGGGGTAATCTCGGGGTTGGGGTTGGCCAGTGCCAGGATCAACGGATCCTTGGCCATCTTCTTGACCATCTCCGGCTTAAGTACGCCTGCGGCAGAGAGCCCCAGGAACACATCCGCACCTTCGATCACATCATCCAGAGTCCGGGCATCTGTATCCTGGGCGTAACCGGCTTTGTACTCGTCCATTACCTCGGTCCGGCCCTGATAGACCACCCCGGCGATATCGGTAACCCAGATATTTTCTTTCCGCAGCCCCATATTGACCATCAGATTGAGACAGGACAGGGCCGCAGCACCTGCACCCGAGGCGACCAGTTTAATGTTGCCTATCTCTTTATTAACGACCCGCAAACCATTGTAGACGGCAGCACCGGCGACAATGGCGGTGCCGTGCTGATCGTCATGAAACACCGGGATATTCATCCGCTCCTTGAGCTTTTTTTCAATCACAAAACATTCAGGGGCTTTGATATCTTCCAGATTTATGCCGCCAAAGGTGGGCTCAAGCCGCGCCACGGTATCGATAAATTTTTGTGGATCACTCTCATCAATCTCGAGATCAAAGACATCGATATTGGAGAATTTTTTAAACAGTACCGCTTTGCCTTCCATCACCGGCTTGGAGGCAAGGGGGCCGATATTACCCAGTCCCAAAACAGCACTGCCGTTGGTGATCACCCCCACCAGATTGGCGCGAGCGGTGAGACTGGAGACCTCTGCAGGATCGCGCACAATCTCATTGCAGGCAGCAGCGACGCCGGGTGAGTAAGCGAGTGCCAGATCGCGCTGAGTCGCCATCGGTTTAGTGGCGACAATCGCCAATTTTCCTGCAGGTCCTGCTCTGTGGTACGCCAAAGCATCTTTATCAAAATCGCTGGACATCGGTCCTCCTTAACTTTCAACTACCTGGTTATCTACTGAGCCCGCATCGGTTATGAGGGACTAAAAAGCGGTTTTAGCGCGTCTTTGTCGCGCTGCGGCTCAAGCTGTTAAAGATCACGGTGATCACCTCGCCGGTATGCCGCACATGATCCTGCATCAGCGCCTGAACCCGCTCGCTATCGCGTGCCTTAAGCGCGTCCAGAATCAGTCGATGCTCTTTGATCGACTGCTCCATGCGCCCATATTGTCCCAGAGCCGCATAACGCGCTCGTTCGAGCCTGCCGATCAGCCGGCGGTGAGTCTCCTGCAGAATGGGGTTCTTTGCCCCCTCTACGATCAGCGAATGGATTTTCTGATTCAGCTCGAAATAGGCATCCAAGTCATCTCCATGCTGCAGGCGTTCGATCCGCTCCTGCAGCACCTCCAAACGTTTAATCTCCGTATTGGTCATCCGTTGGGTAGCAAACGCGATCGCCATCCCCTCAATACCCGCTTCGACCTCAAACAGATGCTCAAGCTGCTGTACATCAATGGGCGCCACGATCGCGTTGCGGTTATGCCGCAGCTTAACCAACCCTTCGGCGGCCAGCGTTTTCAATGCATCCCGTAAAGGCGTGCGCGAGATACCCAGGGCTTCACATAACTCGGGTTCCACCAGCCGTTCGCCGGGTGCCAGACTGCCGCGAACGATCATATGACGCAGCTGTTGCTGCGCCCCGTCGGCCAAAGACGGTTGAGCCACACGTCTGAAGAGTAGCGCACGCTTAACAGTGCTTAGCTGAGTCGACTGTTCCAAACTTAAACCCTCTGCTGGTTGATTTCCCATCGTCTGCTCACGTTAGGTGCACTGGTGCAACCGGGTTAACCATTAGCGTTCAATAGTGCAGCCCCATCCGTCAACACCTGGCGTCCGATTAACTCGGACAACGCCGGACTCATTCCGCGATGATATTTTTCCGGAGGGGGGGCATAGCTTCCAGATGTTGGGGCGTTCGCTGACATATTAACTAATGCCTGCGCTTGAATCAGAGCACAGGTGACGCCGTCTAATACCGGAACGGGGATCCTACTACTAACCGAACGAGACAGGCCCGCCAAAGGGGCACCCGCCATGATCAGGGTATCGGCACCATCCTGCTCTATCGCCTGCATCGCCAGCCTGATCAGGCTCTCACCCTGGTTCTGCTGCACCTGACCGATGTGCTGCAATGGCTCATCCAGTGCGCGGATGCTGGCTAAACGGCCCTCCAGGCCATAGCTGGTAATGCACTCCTGATACCAGGCTTTGATGCGCTGCGAGATGGCGATGACAGAAAACTTGCCGCCCTGCATACAAGCAGAGATTACCGCCGCTTCCGTCAAACCGACCACGGGAATGGGCATCGCTTCACGCAAGGCCGTCAGCCCCGGATCACCAAAGGCCGCTACCACGATCGCGTCATGGTCTTTGTAGTGCTGAGCGGCGATCTCCAGCATCGCGTAGCCGCCAACCAGGGCTTCTGCACGCGTTTCGATATACGCCACCCCGAAGGGTGCCGTGGCCATGGTGAGTTCCGTCCCCGGCAGGATACTGCGGCGCGCTTCATTCTCAATCAGGTCTGTAACATCCTGAGATATATTCGGATTAATGACTAAAATTTTCATAATTATTATTCACTTATAGATGTTTAGCGGACCCAGCTGCTATACAGATGATGCGATAGCAGCCGTCGGCAAGGTAATGGATCAATAACCAAGCGCCCTAGGAAGCCAAGTAACGATGTCCGGGAAGAAGATACACAGGGCCAACACCAGGTACTGAAGTGCAATAAAGGGCCAGGCACTTTTGATCAGTTCGTGGAGACTGATATTGGAGATGCCACACATCACAAACAGCAGGATACCGACGGGGGGGGTCATCATGCCGACCACCAGATTCAGTACGAATAGGAATCCGAACAGCAACGGGTCGATACCGTAGGACAGCGCAATGGGCGCCAGCAAGGGCACCAGCATGATGTAGGCCGCATTGGACTCGATGAACATACCCACCATAATCAACAGCCCCATCACCAACAACAGGAACACTTGGGGATCTGCAGTAAAGTCCTTCAGCCAAGCGGTCAGCTGCATCGGGATCAGGTCGATAGTGAAGGCGAACGTCACTGTCGAGGCAAAGGCGATCAGCGCACCCACCATCGCAGCCGTCACCGCCGCATTAAACAGGGCGCGTGGCAGATCGGCTATTTTTAACTGCCGGGTCACGAAGAATCCCATCAGCAGTGAATACACCACCGCAATGGCAGCGCCTTCGGTAGCGGTGAACGCGCCACCAACGATCCCACCAACGACAACAACCGGCATCATCAGTATGGGCATGGCTCGCCAGGTGTGTCCCAGCACTTTTTTCAGATTTAGATCTTCACCGGTCAGCGGGAATCCGCGACGAAAGGAGATATAGCTGGCCAGCGCCATAAAGCCAACGGTCAATACCAATCCAGGAATAACACCGGCCATAAACAGCCCGCCAACGGATACGGTCGAGCCAGCCATCAACGCATAGACGATCATCGCGTTACTCGGCGGAATGATCGCGCCCAGGTTGGCAGCCGAGGCGACCACGGCACTGCTAAAGCCCGTGTCATACTGTTTCCGCATGGAGGGCACCAGGGTACTGCCCAGAGCGCTGGCACTGGCAACCGCTGCACCGCTAACCGCCGCCAGAATCATCCCGGCAACAATCGCGACATGTGCCAAGCCGCCGTGAACACGCCCCACTAAGGCGTTAGCAAAATCCACCAGCCGTTGCAGGATACCGGCAGCAACCATCAACTCACCGGCAAGCATGAACAGTGGAATCGCCATGAGAGGAAAGTTGTCGACCGAATGCATCATCCGCTGCGACAGCACACTGAAATCCATATCGCCGACATACAAGCCTGCTAGGGACGCTAAGCCCAAGGCAAAGGCCAAGGGCGCGCCTATCAGTGCCAGGACTAAAAAAACAACAATAATTGCAAGAGTCATAGGGTAGGTCTCCGGCGACGGCTAATCACGTCGAAAAATTTGAGCGATCAAGTGCATGAGCGAATGACCGGCGCAGATAAGTACCGCGATATAAAAGACCGCCGCAGTGATCTCTATCGTCGGCATCAACTCCTGCCATTTTTCACCCACTGACTGCGCCGCAGAGAAGAACAGGATGATCATCAGCACCGCGCTCAAGGCTGCCGTGATGCGAGCCAACCGCTGGCGCCAAAGGGGTGATAACTTCATCACCACGGCATCAATCCCGACATGGATTCCGGACTTGATGCCATGCGGAATCGCCAGAAAGATCGCCCAGACAAAGAACAGTCGAGACAGTTCATCCGCAGAGTCGATCGACATATCCAGGATGTAACGGGTGAATACCTGCGCGGCAACCAGCAGGGTCATCATCGACATTGCAGTGATAATGGCCCAGTAGGAGACCAGATCTGTGGTCGCTAAGACACGCTCGCACACCCTACGAAGAGTGCTGGAGGCTTGCGCCTCCGGCTTCATGTGGCCGCTGCTCACTTATCCAGCTCCAACATCACCGCATTGATCACTTCGTCACCGATCTTTGCCTTCAGATCCTCAACGACACCCTGTGAACTGGCTTTAAGCTGAGCTCGTAGCGCATCGGAGATCGGGGTAAAGACCATGCCGCGTTTAATCAATTCATCACGCGCCTGGGTATCTTCCTCAGCCGCTTTAGCACGCTGCCAGGCCACCGCTTTGGCCATCGCGGCGCGTACCGCTTGCTGTTCATCGGCCGAGAGCTTATTGAATTTCTTCAGGTTTGCTGCAACCACGATGAAATCGTAGAAGTGCCCGGTGTCAGACAGGTAGGTCTGCACCTCATCGAATCGCTTGGTGCTGATGATGCTGTACGGGTTTTCCTGACCGTCCAGGACGCCCTGCTGCAACGCACCGTAAACTTCCTTGATACCCATAGAGACCGGGTTAGCACCCACCGCACGCATCGTTGCCAGATGGGTCTGATTGGGTTGCAAGCGCAGTTTGAGGCCGCCAAAGTCCTCTAAAGAGTTGATCGCATGGGTGCTGTTAGTGACGTGACGAAATCCAAGCTCCATATAACCCAGCGCGACGAAGCCTTTCTCAGCCAGTTTCTGATTCAGAATATCGCCAACCTTGCCATCCATCACATCGAATGCTTGTTGACGTGAAGCAAAAGCGAACGGCAGGCTTACCGACTCCAGTTCGGGTACGGTACGCGACAGATAGGAGATTCCAACCCAGGTTCCCATCACAGCACCCGAGCGCACCTGATCGATATTTTCCATTGCACCGCCTAGCTGCATGGCAGGAAACAACTGCGCTTTCAGATCACCACTACTACTCTTTGCCAGCTCGCTAGCAAACACCTCCATCGCCCTGCTGCTGGAGTGCTCTACGGAAAAATTGCCGCCAAATCTGAGCGTCTCCGCACCGGCTGATAATGAAAGGCCCAGCCCTAGAGCGACGAGTAAAGACGAACCACATCGGGCCATACGTTTTGTATTTATCATCATTTTATTCCTATATTTTTTTGTAATTATTCATCTGTATGTAACTGGGCAGCCGTTAATGACCGGGCTGCTTGACCCCTCTGCAATATTGTTATGCCCAACCCTTGCAGAAACAGCGGTGCAATCTGCACCGCCTCAGCATCCTTGGCACAAAACTTATGCTTATAACGCAGAACAGCCGCCCTCAAGGTTCTCTATTAGAGCGGCCTATCTAAAACTCAACAGTCATGCAGGAAAATCGACCGACCACAGGCAAAACTGGCGATGAACGTTACTTTCCGGCGATCCGCTGTTCAGATAAAGCGCAAGCAACAGCTATCCATCAATAGTATCTGCACCTGATATTTTTCATTTCATCGAAGAACAAACAAACCATACCACCAAGTAATTACAGAATACTATAGTTAATTTTCTAGAGCAAATACAGCGACTTACTTGTTTTATAATTATGTATTACATGAATATCAATGACTTAGGGGATGCACTTTGCAAGAAAAAACATCCCTTTTACGGCCTAAAAAGATCAACAAATTAAATGGCACGCCTCAGAGCAAGGATCAAGGCGGAAAAAAAATCAAAACAGAGGGGATGCGGGCAACCGGGGCTCAGCGCGGCCGACAGATAACGCGTAGCTAGCTGGTTCACCCTATGTGGCTGACCGAGAACAGACTGACCTACTCGGCAACAGCTCCTGCGTTGCTCTACCTCCTGCATCCATGCAGTCGTGCGAAATTC
>JBALTG010000011.1:0-57110 GCA_036964625.1 Motiliproteus sp. | reverse complement strand
GCCATGGTCGAAGACGCGGTTGCCAACGGTGCTACCGTACTGACCGGCGGCGCGCGTGCCAGCCAAGGCGAGTGTTTCTACCAGCCCACCGTACTGACCAACGTCAACGACAGCATGCGGGTATTCCGCGAAGAGATCTTTGGCCCGATCGCCCCGATCTTTAAATTTGACACTGAGGCCGAGGCGATCGCCATGGCCAACGATACCGAATACGGCCTGGCCGCTTACTTCTACGCCCAGAATATCGGCCGCGTGTGGCGCGTCATGGAAGGGCTGGAATACGGCATGGTCGGCATCAACGAAGGCATCCTCTCCACCGAGGTCGCACCGTTCGGCGGGGTCAAGGAATCGGGCAGCGGCCGCGAAGGCTCCAAGTACGGTATCGAAGACTACGTTGAAATCAAATACGCGCTACTTGGTGGCATGAACTGAGCTGTCGAAACAAACTATGCCCTGCCAGGCTGCGTTAACTGAACTGTAGCAATTAACTACGCGCCGCCAAGCGGCGCTCACTGATCCAAAGAGGCTTTTTCATGACCACCAACCAACAACTGATGTCTCGCCGTGAAGCCGCCGTGCCCCGTGGCGCCGCCAACATCACCCCCTACTTCGCCGAACGCGCGGAGAACGCCCAGGTCTGGGATGTTGAAGGCAAGCGCTACATCGACTTCGCTGGCGGTATCGGCGTGCTCAACACCGGCCACCTGCACCCCAAGGTCGTCGCCGCCGTAGACGCGCAGATGAAGAAGCTGATGCACACCTGCTTCCACGTCATGCCCTACGAGCCCTATGTTGCGCTGGCAGAAAAACTTAACGCCCTGACGCCGGGCGACCATGCCAAAAAGACCCTGCTGCTGAATACCGGTGCCGAAGCGGTAGAAAACGCCGTCAAGGTGGCTCGCGCCGCCACAGGCCGCTCTGCCGTGATCGCCTTCAACGGCTCTTTTCATGGCCGCACGATGATGGGTATGGCCCTGACCGGCAAGATGGTTCCCTACAAGCAGGGCTTCGGACCGTTCCCGGCCGAGGTATACCACGCACCCTACCCCATCGCCTATCACGGTATCAGCGTGCAGGATTCACTGACCGCACTGAACAACCTGCTGAAAACCGATGTGGATCCGGCTCGGGTGGCAGCGATCATCCTCGAACCGATCCAGGGTGAAGGTGGTTTCTACGCCGCCCCCACCGAGTTCCTGCAGGCCATTCGTGCGCTCTGCGACGAGCACGGCATCGTCATGATCGTCGACGAGGTGCAGTCCGGTTTTGCCCGTACCGGCAAGATGTTCGCCATCGAACACAGCGGTGTCACTCCCGACATGATCACCATGGCCAAGAGCCTGGCAGGCGGCATGACCCTGTCTGCCCTGACCGGCCGTGCCGAACTGATGGACGCTCCGAACGTGGGCAGCATCGGCAGCACCTACGGCGGCAGCCCCATGGCCTGCGCAGCAGCGCTGGCAGTCATTGAAGTGATCGAAGAGGAGAACCTGCTGGAGCGTGCCAACGCGATCGGTCAGCGGATCACCGCTCGCTTCCTCGACATGGCGGAGAACGGCGCCCCCTGCATCGACAACGTCCGTACCGTCGGTGCCATGGTGGCCTGCGAGATGGTTAAGGACCGCGATCAACGCACTCCCGATGCGGATCTGGCCAAGGCTCTGGTTGCCAAAGCCACCGCCAACGGCCTGCTACTGCTCTCCTGTGGCACCTTCGCCAACACCATTCGGGTACTGGTACCACTGACCGCCGATGATGCGCTGATCGACGAAGGTTTAGATATTATGCAGCGCTGCCTGAACGAGCTGCTGGCTTAAACGCCGCCACGCCGCTCTCATACGGCGTATAACGGTTTATTGATAGCTCTCGATCTTCCCTTGCAAGACACCCCATCGGTGCATTGCAGGGGCTTTTTATCCGATCATTAATGAGCCAGAAACCCATCTACGCTCGGGGTATAATCGACCGGCACACACTATAGGGGTAACTTCGTGGATGTAGGTAAACAATTAAAAAGCTTACGTAAATTAAAAGGCCTGTCACAGCGAGAGCTGGCCAAACGCGCCGGTGTCACCAACAGCACCATCTCCATGATCGAGAAAAACGGCGTCAGCCCCTCGGTCAGTTCGCTGAAGAAAGTACTCGCGGGCATTCCTATCTCGATCGGCGATTTTTTCACCCTGGATCTGGATAACATCGAGCCTGATCAGGTGGTGTTTCCGCACGCCGAGCAGCCCGATGTGGGCGCCAACAACGTCAGTCTCAAACTGGTGGGAGCCACGCTCAAAGACCGAAGCATGGACATCATGCATGAGCGCTACGCCCCCGGCGCTGATACCGGGCCGGAGATGCTACAGCACGACGGTGAAGAGGGAGGAATAGTGATGAGCGGCGAGATTGAACTCACGGTAGATCTGCAGGTGTACTATCTGCGCGCCGGGGATGGTTACTATTTCAACAGCAGTCGGCTGCACCGGTTTCGCAATACCGGCAAACAGGAATGCGTCATTTTCAGCGCCAACCCGCCTGGTTGAGCCCAATAAGCAACCGCAGCCTGCCTGCCCTCCTCCCAAGCAACAGCCCGCCTGCGCAAAACCCGGCGCACCGGCCTGGCTAGATCGACCCCAGAGAGTCGTCCAAAGGGTAACTAAGCGTAACGCCAAGCCCACCAACGACCGCTGCATCTCGCCACATTACATCAGCCACATGACGCAGCTACGACCACAGGTTCCCGGCCAGCGGCCCGGTGACACTCTGAACGCCCCCTGATCTGTCGTTTCAAATAAACACCAAGACAGGCAACCCAACAGACTAATCGCAGGGATGTATAAAGATAACCCGGTTGCAACAGTGAAACCTCTGACACCCATCATGCCCGCCTGGATGCGATAGGACGCTCAGCACAGGACCCACGCCACCGAATTAGAAATAATCTGTAAACATAGAAAAGTAGAACCATCATGACTTTCGGTTGGGTAGGAAAAACACAAGCGCTGACCTCCTTAACTCGGGCAGTCACTCGAATTTCCGGGGCGCTATCACGTGTCGGAGACCGGGGGGAGCCTGAACCATAAGTCTGCATAAATTGATAAATAGGTCGCATGATTTGCAGTATACGTCTGCATAATCTCCATTCTTGTAGTAAATGCACATGACCGTCTGGTTAAGTAATGCGACAAAGCCGTCATAACAAAGGCGTAGGTTTGAGCGGCTGCCTACGGCTCTTCACGCCCCTAAGCGGTCACGCGCGGTGCGTGCCCATGTGCGGCTCTAGTCGGCCCAACCGTTCATTCGCGCCGACTTTATTTTAGCCAAGCCTACTAGCGATTCATGTCACAACGCAGAGGATCTGCGTCCACTCTTACTAGGGCAGATCCGTATGATAAGGCCTCTTTTTTCGTTAACATCTCCTGGAAGTGATTCGTGACTCAGTGTCCTGCCGGATCATTCCACTCCGGCAGCAGTACAATACAGTTGGGGTTGAAGCCCTGGTTCTTGAACGTGTCGATTTGATCCACCACCCGGTTCTGCTGCAGGTCGATAACGGTAATGGAGCCGTCGCTCATCCCCGGCAAATTAATAAAAGAGTTCTGTACAAAGGCGTACTGATTATCTTTGCTGAAGGCAACGTGGTGGGCTCCTTCCCCCGTTGGCAGTGTCTGCAGCAGCGTGGGTTTCAACAGGTCCTTGCTGAGATCAAAGATGTGCAAATGCCCCGGATTGGCGGTGGTGACATACATCCGGTTGTTATCACGAAAATAGATCTCAAGCGGCACGCTGGTGTTGTGTGAGGCAAAACTAAAGGCTTCGGCAACGTCAAATTTCATGGTCTCGGGGTTCCATTTGGCGGTCCACAGGCTGTTACCGAACATGTTGGTGATATACGCCAACGGTGGGTTGCTGTCGGGTACAAACAGAACTTCTACCGGCGCCTCCCCCGACGGTGAGGGCTTATTGGACAGCGTGTAATGCGCCAGTATTTTGCCGCTGCTTGCTTCCACCTCGGTGATGGTTTCACCGGGGTCTTTCAGGTCGGAGGCACGCACAGTGCTGGTCACCAGCAGACGGTCGATACTACTATTGATGGCGATACCGTGTGGATAGCCCTTGGGCATATCGATCGCTTTGATCGGCAGATCGGTCTCGGCATCGCCGATAATCACCTTGTTGGATCCCATACAGGTGGTGTACCAGGTCTTGTTGTCTTCAGAGAAGATGGTGTCCTCACCCACCTGGCAATCGGGAATGTCGATCTGCTTTATCCGGTAGGGGAAGCGTGTCATATCGATGACCCTCAATTCCGGCTTTCCCAAGGCGGTGACATACGCTTTGCTGGCATCGCGGTTGTAGAAGATATGATGCGCGACCAGATCCGGTGGTAACGGAATATCCATCAGAATGTGGCCGTAGTTAGCCGATTGCGGATCCACATCGATGACCGAGATGCCTTCACGTCGGCTTTTGGCGCCGAACGGCATTTTCAACTCTTTAAGCTTGTCATCGGGTCGGGATTCGTAATTCAGCATTGCCAGGATTTCAGCATTGGCAGGGAGTGCATAAAGACAGAGTAGGGCTAACAGCAACAGTTTGCTACGGCATAAGAATTTCATCGCAGTATTCCTTTTTGGGGAGGGACGACAGAGGCCTAGGCTGGAGCAGCTTAATTTAGGAAGGGGCTTCAGAGCGGTCTCACCAAGACCATAAGCTTAGCAGTGCTGCGATAAGTCATTGCATGATAGTCCCCGTTGAAGGCCCTCTTTTATCGTCATCAGAGCCTGCTCTAGGACTGCATCGGCTAGCCGGCAGCCTCTTCGTCAGCGTATATACTGAGACCACGGTGGGAGGAAGGGCTAGAGGGCAAAACCCTGCGGCTGCTAATGGGCTCGGCATCGCTGTTCACCGGTTTGGCCGTGTTTATGCCCGTGTCACTGGCCGTTTCACTATTACCCCCCCATGACCTTGGTGAACAGGGTTTAGCTGAGCCAGCGCACGCAGACGAGAGCCGTGGTTGGATCAGCACCGGTCGTTTTTGTACCTTGAAATTCACCCGCAATAGGGTGCCAACCTGGAGGGATTGCACGCAATGGTTTGTCGCTCAGATGCAGCGAGCTTGCCGATTGTCGTACGGGTAGTGGGTGCCGGGTTGCTGGCCGTTGCGGCGATCCCGAGTCATGCCCATGGTTTTGCTCAGCGCTATGACTTGCCGGTACCGCTGTGGTTGTATATCTCCGGTGCTGCTGCAACCGTGGTGGTCTCCTTCTTGATGATCGCACTATTTTTTCGTCGTGGCGGAAAAATGCTTGGCTACCCGCGCTTCAACCTGCTGCGTTTTGCCCTGATGCGGATATTGTTTCAAGGCGTGCTACCAGCGTTTCTCCGGTTGTTTTCGTTGGCGCTGTTCGTGTTGGTGTTGGCGGCGGGCTGGCTGGGTGTACAGGCACCCTTCGATAATATCGCCCCCACCACGGTGTGGGTGGTCTGGTGGGTGGGATTCGCCTACCTGTCGGGACTGTTGGGCAATCTTTGGCCGCTGGTTAATCCTTGGCAAAACAGCTACGTAGCCTTTGAATACCTATTGGCATGGATAAATCCCAACCGCCGTGCTTCGCTGCAGCTGCCTTTGCCCAGCTGGCTGGGGGTTTGGCCGGCAGTGCTGCTCTACGTGCTGTTTTCCTGGCTTGAGCTGATCTGGCACCACAGTGATACGCCGGCCAGCATCGCCACAGCGGCGCTGGTGTATTCGCTGATCACCTGGTCGGGTATGGCGCTGTTCGGAAGAGAGCCATGGTTACAGCGCGCAGAGGTATTTACTCTGGTGTTCGGGCTGTTATCGCGCTTTGCGATCACCGAAACCCGGGCGTGCCAGCAACCGCACTGCGCCCGTTGTGCCACGGCCAATGGCATGGCCGCTGGCGAGGCTGGTATCAACTGCGCAGTATGTTTCCGCCATGCCGATGCCCGCCAGCGGCAGTGGCTGCTGCGTCCGCCGGGGGTTGGGTTGTTAATCTCGCGTCCGGCCTCCTTGTCACTGACGATCCTGGTCGTTTTGATGTTGGCCAGCGTCACCTTTGACGGCCTGATGGCCACGCCTCTATGGGCGGACCTGATGCAGTGGGCGTTGTATTCACCACAGCTACGCCCCCTGCTGTTACTGCTGCAGCCTTTATTCAGCGACGTGCTTAGCTTGCTTGCCACCCTAGGGCTGGCCAGCTTGGTACTGCTGTTCTTGGTGGTGTATTTGGGCTTTTGTGCGCTGATGCGCCGGTTGTTGGACAACGCGCTGAACCTCCCCACTGTTGCCGAATTGGCCGGTTACTTTGTCCTGACGTTGATCCCTATCGCGCTGGCCTACCACTTGGCGCACTACCTGTCGTACCTGCTGATCGTGGGGCAGTATATGATCCCGTTGATCTCAGATCCGTTCGGCTTCGGTTGGGACCTGTTCGGGACCGGACACTATTTCGTCGATATCGGTATCGTCAGCGCGCGTTTTGTCTGGATCACGTCGGTCATCGCTATCGTAGTCGGTCATATCATTGCGGTTTTTTTGGCCCATGTGATGGCACAACGACTGTTTGCACAGCGACGCTTGGTGTTGCGGAGTCAGATTCCTATGCTCGTATTGATGGTGGGATACACCATGGCGAGCCTGTGGATCTTGGCCCAGCCGATCGTGGAGAATTAAAAACCTGGGGGTGAAGATTGCTCCGGAGGTGGCTAAAACGACATGCCAGCTTCCGATTTCATGCTGACGGTGAGTAACATCGAACGCTCCGATTTGGCCGACTTAGGATCGATACCCACAGCGATCCGGTACTTGCAGGCAGTCTTGCCGCAGTCACTAAATTGACGTCTCAAGACCCGCCCTGTTACGGCTTCGGATTGGCTGGCGACATGAGCTACCCTGTTGGCAACTAAATGGTCATGTTGCCCATGTAGATCTACTACATGTTCTCATGTAACAGTCGATTGGCCGCGGTATTTTGCACTCTTATGCTTCAATTTTATCTGACTTCTGGTGCACTTTTTTACTTAACCCTATTAATTTGAAGTTGGTCTTATGCAGACTTATGTTCAAACGCCGCGACACGTCCAATGGCAACCCAGCGTTAGCCTGACGCGGCCGGCTGAGCGGTTGCTGGATAAGGTGCGCCTGCAGCAGGGTGTTAAAATCACACTGATATCAACATATTAGACACGTGAAATCCTTATGCTGTGTGGACTACAAGCTACCTGAAGTCTGTTCTAGTGAAATTTTCGGGGTAGCCACAGCGTTAACGGCACTACTTTTCAACTACGCCACTTAACGACGCTATGCTTGGCTTAGCGTTGATGGCAGCATTCTATCGGATCAGTCTCCGTCACGGTGGTTAAGGCGGTGTACAGTTTGACCCGCCCCTGCCGCCCCCGCACCTCGGTTTCGGCAACAAACCGCAGTGCCTCACCGGGCAACAACTTGGCGCTGAACTCGCTGATCAGAATACGCGTGCCATAAAGTTTGTTCAGTGCTTCTAGGCGTGCCGCCAGATTCACGGCATCACCATGTACCGTATAACTGAGCCGCTTCCGGGCACCGACGCTTCCTGCCACCAACGCGCCCGTGTTGATACCGATTCTGCAGCACAGGGTATGACCACAAAATTGCTGCTTGCGCATCCGTTGCACAATCTCCAATGCACTGCTCCAGGCTTGCAGGGCATGGTCAGGATCGGCCAGAGGGACATTGAAGGTCGCCAGCACGGCGTCGCCTTGAAATTGAGTTACAACGCCGTTATGGGCCTCGATAACTTCGACCACCAGCGAGAAGTATTCATTTAACACCTCCACTAAGCGCCCCGGCTCCAGCTCCTGCGAAAGGCGGGTAAAGCCCTCAAGATCGCAGAACAGCACAGTTGCCTCACACAGCTTAGGTTGCAATGTCCCCTGGTGCGAGAGCAGCTCACGGGCAACCGCCTGGGGCACGTACTGACCGAATAACTGCTGCCCCGCTTCATTCTGCCGCAGTTGATCCAACATCCGGTTGTAGGCATGAGCAACCCGGTCAAACTCCTGGATACGGCTGCCGGGCAGCGCGACGATCTGTGCCAATGGCTGCTGGCCTATGGCATCGAAGCCTGCCACGGTCCGCTCCACCACACCTCCGATCCGCCGACTCAAGACCACCACCAGGAGCAAAAACCCGCCTAATATCACCAAGCCGACCAGCAGCACCGTCCAGACCTTCTGAATCTCCTGCGGCAGCTGTTCGGCTGCCAGGTAAGCACCCAGGGTCCAGGGCCTTTCGCCATACCGGTCCAACTCTTGTGCCAGATAGATAACTCTCTGCTGCGCCAGATTCAGCGAGAAGGCTCGCGTCTCGCCCAGCTGCGGCCCGAAAACCCGACGCTGACCATTCCAAAATTGTTTCAGCACCGGGTCATCGGTCTGTGCCAGTAAGGGCAACGCGCGCTCTTCATTATCCAGACTCGAAGGTTTTTTTAATTGCGCGCCGGGGGAAACCAATACCTGATCGCGGTCATACAAGATAAACAACTTGACGTCGAGCTGTGCTGACAAGCTGGCGATAAAATCTGCTATCTGATCGATCGCAATGACCGCGACCAGCAATCCCACGAACTGCTGCCCGCGATAGACGGGATTGATCAACGGCAGCACCCGCTGATTGAGATGCGGGCTCCACACGGGGGGCAACCATAACAGCCGCTCCGGCGGCTGCATCAAATAGGGCACCAATATTTTCGAACGATAGGCGTACCAGGTGTTGATACGGGCCTGCTGTGACTCTCGATCAACCCAGCGGGGATCCTGATTTTTTTCTAAAAAAAGTAGCCCCATCACCTGCGGCGTAGCCGCCAGAGCCCCCTGCATCAACAGTCCGAGCGCAGCTTGGTCCTGCAGCTCAAAATCTGCATCAGCCAGGGTTGCAGCCAGGTATTCTAATTGCTGCTCTACCGGTTGCAGCTGAGCGTCGATGCGTTTGACCACGGCATCCATCTTGCTATTGGCAAGATTCGATAACAGCGCCTGGGTATTCTGACGCACATTGCTAACCCCAAGGTAGAGTACCGCCGCCAACCCGATCAGCATCAACACCCCAAACCCCAGGCTCAGGAGCCGGGTAAAGGATATTCGCGCGTTCAGGTTCAGTTCGCCACCCGGACCAGTTGCGCTGTTATTTGGCGCAGCGGTTCGCCGCTTTGTAAGCGTCGGTATTCGAGCAACAATCCTTGATCGTTGAGGGTGCGGTTATAGATCTGCATCTGATAGCCACCCTCGGTGGTAATCGTCAACGAATGTACGGTCAGGGTTTTATCCTTAATTCTGGCCCAGACATAGGGATCGCCCTTCAGCGGGTCCAAACTGATCTGGCCCCCAAAGACATTGGTCTGCATCGCCGAGGCATAGATATTGGGACGCGCACTCGGCAGGAATTTAATCTGGTACTCCTTGCGAGTCATCCCTTTAGGTTTATGACTTACCGTGGTCCAGGCGATAAAAAATCCCCCGGAAGCACTCGGACCTATAGTCACACTCAGATCCCGTTCGATCTCTGCATCGCTGGTTGCATGGCCAATATATTGGCCATAAAAAGCGCCTATCGGTTGAGCCTCTGCAGCCACCGTGGTGCAACCCCAGCACCAGAGTAAGGCGATCCAAATCTGAGTCTTGTATCTGGTCATAAGTATCACTCGGGGCTGTATTTATTTGCTCTGTACTTAATCTGGTCTGTACTAGACTGAACGGGTAGAGTCTTAAGTTATAGCAGCGCGGATGCGCCCCTTGCTCTGTAACCGGTATAATTTTTTACCCTGATTAATCAGGTACGACCACCTGGGCGTTATTGCAGAGCTAATCCTATGATGTTTATTGGCTGTATAGCACTGAGAAAGGGTTCCCATGGCTGAAGTCCCTGCGTCCACACCGCTGTTAGAGGTGCGCCAACTGGCCGTCGAGTTTGTACTGCACGGCGTTGCTATACCCGCTATTAAGAATCTTTCGTTTAGCTTACAACCGGGTACGACTCTGGCTCTGGTGGGCGAGTCCGGTTCCGGCAAGACCGTGTGCTCGCAAGCCATTCTCGGCATCCTGCCCCGCACCGCCCGGATAACTCAGGGTCAAATCTTATTTAGCCGGCCAGGTAAAGAAACGGTCGATATCGCCAGCCTGCATCCAGACGAGCCCGCCATGCGCCAAATTCGCGGCGATCAGATCTCGATCATCTTTCAGGAACCGATGGTATCGCTGTCGTCAATGCACACGATCGGCAACCAGATTATGGAAGCGATGCTGTTACACCGCCGTTGCTCCATCAAGGAGGCGACCCGGGTCACTCTGGATATGCTCAAACTGGTTGGCTTTCCCGATCCGCACCGTGCGATCAAGCGCTATCCGTTCGAACTGTCGGGCGGGTTACGGCAACGCGCGATGATCGCCATGGCGCTGATCTGCCGACCCGCGTTATTGATCGCCGACGAGCCGACTACGGCGCTGGATGTCACGGTGCAGGCGCAGATCCTCAAACTGATCAAGTCGCTGCAACAGGAGCTGGGCATGGCGGTACTGTTGATCACCCATGATCTGGGGGTGGTCGCCAATATGGCCGACGATGTGGTAGTGATGTATCACGGCGAAGTGATGGAGCGCGGTCCGGCTAAAGCACTGTTTAACGCGCCCAAACACCCCTATCTCAAAGCACTCTTTGGCGCGGTACCGCACTTCGATATGCACGAGGGTGAACGGTTGCAGCCAATTCGCGAGCTACACGCCAATACCGAGCAGTTTCATCATCTGCGTACCCCCTGGACCGAGGCGCAAAAACAGGCAGGGCCGCACCTGAGCATTAACAACCTGAGCAAATCGTTCGGTGAGCGTAAAAGTCACTGGTTTTCCCAGGCCGAGATTAAACACAACCATGCAGTCCGGAATGTCAGCCTGGATATTCAGTGCGGCGAATGTTTCGGCCTGGTCGGTGAAAGCGGTTGTGGTAAGACTACGCTCAGCAAGATGCTGATGCTGGCGGTCAAAGCCGATAGCGGCAAGGTCATCTACAACGACAGGGGCAGGATGATCGACCTGCTCAAGCTCCAGGGTAAAGCGCTACGGGCTTTTCGTCCCAAGATGCGGATCGTGTTTCAGGATCCTTTCAGTTCACTCAATCCGCGCATGACCGTGCTTAACATACTGCTTGAGCCGATGCTGATCAGCCGCGAGGGCAACGCGGCGTCGAGACAGCAACGGGCCACGGAGTTGATGGGCTTGGTCGGCCTGGACCCGCGCTTTCTCAACCGCTATCCACACAGCTTTTCCGGCGGCCAACGACAGCGCATCAGTATCGCCCGCTCACTGGCGCTGGAACCCGAGCTGCTGATCTTCGATGAACCGGTCTCGGCGCTGGATGTTTCGGTACAGGCGCAAATTTTGAACCTGCTCAAGGATCTGCAACGTGAACTGGGGCTGACCTATCTGTTTATCTCGCATAACCTCGCGGTGGTCGATTACATCGCCGATCGCATCGGGGTGATGTGCCGGGGCCAGTTAGTCGAAGTGGGTAAACGTGAGCAAATTTTCCGAAACCCGCTGCACCCTTACACCCAAGCGCTGCTAGCCGCAGTCCCCTACCCTGACCTGTCACGCCCCCTGGATTTCGACCTGCTCGAATCCGGTCGCCACGATCAACCGGCACTCTGGCCTGCACCCTATACGGACTCGGGCGCAGCGCTTAAGCTGCTAGAAGCCGAGCCCGATCACTATGTGCGCCGCCTTGCTGTAACGCAGTTTGAACCGAGTCTGATGTCATGAGCCGCGCCCTTGCCGTCGCTTCGATCATCGCGCTATGGCTGCTGAGTCTGAGTGGCCAAAGCGCTGCACTGGAGCTCAAAGAGACACCGTACCTGGCCGACCAGGTCGCTGCGGGAACGCTGGCACCGATCAGCCAGCGGCTACCGCGAACGCCCTATCAAGACGGCATGGATGAATGGCCACAGCTTCAGCCCGGAAAATCGGGCGGCAGCATCAGCCTGCTGATGGGCAAGGCCAAAGATGTCCGGCAGATGGTGGTGTACGGCTATGCCCGTCTGGTCGGTTTTAACCAGGCCCTGGAGCTGGAAGCGGACCTGTTGCAAGACTACGAGGTCCAGGAGGGGCGTATCTTTACCCTGCGTTTACGCCCAGGACATCGCTGGTCCGACGGCCACCCGTTCACCAGCGAGGATTTCCGCTATTACTGGGAGGATGTAATTAATAATTCCGAGCTTTACTCTTTTGGCCCCCCCAGAGCACTGCTGGTCGAGGGTAAACTGGCCCGGTTTGAAGTGATCGATGCCGTTACGGTGCGCTATAGCTGGGACCAACCCAATCCGGATTTTCTGCTCAGCCTGGCGGGCCCCAGCCCGCTGTATATATACCGTCCTGCGCATTTCCTGAAGCAGTTTCACCCGCGCTTCACCGATTCGAAAACACTCCAGGGACGGGTAGCCCTGGCTAAAACCAAGAACAAAACCTGGACCTCGCTGCACCAGCGCAACGATCACCAATACAAATTTGATAACCCCGAGCTCCCCACGCTGCAACCCTGGGTGCCCGTTACCGCAGCCCCGGCTGAACGCTTTAACTTTGTTCGCAACCCCTATTACCACCGCATAGATCCACAAGGCTACCAGTTACCCTACCTGGATCAGGTGATCATCAATGTCGCCAGCAGCCGGCTGGTGCCCGCCAAGACCGGCTCCGGTGAGTCCGACCTGCAAGGCCGCTATCTGAGCATGAGCCATTACACGTTTTTGCACGAAGGCGCAGAGCGTAACAATGTCGATGTCCGGCTGTGGCGTACCACACGTGGCTCGCAACTGGCGATCTATCCCAACCTGAATGCCAGCGACCCGGTGTGGCGCGCGCTATTCCAACAGGTCGATTTCCGCCGGGCGCTGTCGCTGGCGATCAACCGGCATGAGATCAATCAGGTGATCTACTTTGGCCTGGCGCTTGAAGGCGCGGATAGCCTGCTACCGGAGTCGCCGCTGTACCAGCCCCAATACCGTAACCGCTGGGCCAGCTACGACCCTAGCGAAGCCAATCGGATGCTCGATGCGCTCGGCCTGACCCGGCGCGATAGTCGCGGAGTCCGATTGCTTGCCGATGGCCGGCCGCTGGAGATCATCATCCAATCCGCTGGCGAGAGTACCGAAGAGACCGATATTCTGGAGCTGATTCATGATGGCTGGCTGGAGATCGGCCTCAAGATCCACACCAAGCCGACTGCCCGCGAGGTGTTCCGCAACCGGGTATTTTCAGGCGATGCGCTGATGTCGGTCTGGACCGGCCTGCCCAACGCCATCCCCTCCGCAAGCATGAGTCCGGCCCAGCTGGCACCCACCTCACAACAGCAACTGCAGTGGTCACAATGGGGCAAACATTATGAGACCGGCCACGGCGAGGTGCCCGACCTGGCCGCTGCGCAGCAGCTGCTGGCGCTCAATGACCAGTGGCGCTGGGCAACCGAGCCCAGCCAGCGTCAAGCAATCTGGCAGCAGATGCTCGATATCTATTCCGACAACGTGTTCAGCATCGGTACCGTCGCCCGAGTGCTACAGCCCATCGTAATACGGCGTAATCTGCGCAACCTGCCCACCGAGGGTTTATGGAACTGGGAGCCCAACGCCTACTTTGGGGTCTACCGGCTCGACCGATTGTGGCTCGACGATAACGCAGCCTCAACCACGACACTGACGGCAGGGGGCAGCTGATGGCACGCTATATTCTTAACCGTGTACTGTTGATGATCCCGACCCTGATTCTGATCAGTTTTATCATCTTCGTCATCATCCAGCTGCCTCCGGGCGACTACCTCGAGAGTTACATTTCCGAACTGGAGAGCCAGGGGGAATCGATCGATCCGTTGCAGATCGATATGCTGCGCAAACAGTACGGCCTCGACGAGCCCTTTTTGATCCAGTACCTGACCTGGTCCACCGGCATGCTCCACGGCGATTTCGGCTACTCCTTCGAATACGGCCTGCCGGTCAACGAGGTGGTGGGCGACCGTCTGTTTCTGACCACGGTGATTTCGATCTTCACCATCATATTCACCTGGGTCGTCGCTTTTCCGATCGGCATGTACTCGGCCACCCACAAATACAGTTGGAGTGATTACAGCCTGACCTTTCTCGGTTTCCTGGGGCTGGCCACGCCCAATTTTTTACTGGCCCTGGTGATGCTGTATTTTGCCAACGTCACCTTCGGCACTTCGATCGGCGGGCTGATGGCCGCGGAATACATCAACCAGCCCTGGAGCTGGGATAAGATCAAATCGGTACTCGAGCACCTCTGGATTCCGGTGGTGGTGATTGGCACCTCCGGCACCGCAGGGATGATCCGGCGTCTGCGTGCCAACTTGCTGGACGAACTGCACAAGCCTTATGTCGTCACTGCTCGGGCCAAGGGGGTGCCGCCGTTTCGGTTGCTGGTAAAATACCCGCTCCGGGTCGCCCTCAACTTCTTTATCGCCGACATCGGCAACATGCTCCCCAGTATCATCTCGGGCGCGGAGATCGTCGCGGTGGTGATGTCACTGCCGACCACCGGACCGATCCTGATCGCCGCACTGCAGAGCCAGGATATGTACCTGGCGGGCTCATTCCTGATGTTTCTGGCTATTTTGACGGTCATCGGTGTGCTCATATCCGACCTGGCACTGGCACTGCTCGATCCCAGAATTCGCCTGTACGGAGAGCCCAGCTGATGCGCACTGATTTGACCGGCCAGGCCTTGAGAGAACACTGGGTAACGGATAAGCCGTTTGATCCTCAGAGTATCGCCGCCATCACTCCCGACCAGGAGCGATACTATTTCGCCTCCCAGTGGCAGCTGATCTGGTGGCGCTTTAAAAGACACCGCCTGGCGCTGGTCTGCGGGGTGTTTTTACTGCTGATGTATGCCTCGATCCTGATCAGCGAGTTTATGGCGCCCTATGCACTCCCGACCCGGCACACCAATTTTATCTACTCGCCGCCACAGCCGGTGCACCTGATCCATGAGGGCGAATTTATCGGCCCCTTTGTGTATGGCTGGAGCCCGACCCTGAATATGACCAAGCTGCTGCGCGAATACAGTGAAGATCGCAGCCAGGTCTACCCACTGGCGTTTTTCTGTAAAGGCGATCCTTACCAGTTTTGGGGGCTGTGGCAGGGCGATCGGCATCTGTTTTGCGCCCCTGAAGGGGCGACCCTGTTTATCCTCGGTACCGACCGCCTCGGACGTGACATGCTATCGCGTATCACCTACGGCGCCCGGGTATCGCTTACCATCGGCCTGATCGGCATCCTGGTCAGCTTTACCCTGGGGATCATCATTGGCGGACTGGCGGGCTATTACGGTGGCTGGATCGATTCGGTGGTGCAACGGATAACCGAAGTGATTCAGTCATTTCCACAGCTGCCGTTATGGATGGCACTGTCGGCCATATTGCCGGTCACCTGGAGTCCGCTGTGGGTGTTCTTCGGCATCACCTTGATTCTGGCGATGCTCGACTGGACCGGATTGGCACGCGCGGTGCGTTCCAAACTGTTGTCACTGCGCGAGGAGGATTACTGCCTGGCCGCACAGCTGATGGGGGCCAAACCGCACCGGATCATCGGCCGGCATCTGCTACCGGGGCTGTTCAGCCACCTGATCGCGTCCGTCACGCTGTCGATACCGGCGATGATTCTGGGCGAAACGGCGCTGAGTTTTCTTGGTTTAGGACTGCGACCGCCGATTACCAGCTGGGGAGTACTGCTCAATGAAGCACAGAACATCAACGTCGTGGCGATCTACCCCTGGTTGATGTTTCCGGTGCTGCCGGTGATCGTGATTATTCTGGCGTTTAACTTCTTTGGTGATGGTCTGCGCGATGCCGCAGACCCTTACTAGCCCGGGTTCTGTAGCATCCGACTGGCGCAGACCCCGGCTGACAGAACTCAAAAAGAGTTCAGAAAGAGCTCAAAAAGAGCGCTGCAAACGTTAAACGTCCGGCGTCAGCAGCCGAATCCCTTCGGCTTCAATCTCTATCTTGCGCTGCTTATACAGGGCGCCGATCGCCATCTTGAACTTCTTCTTGCTGACCCCAAAGTGGGCACTGATCGCCTCTGGGCTGGAGCGATCAGATAACGCCAGAAAGCCACCCTCATGCTGCAACAGCTGTAGAATCTGCTGGGTCAGATCGCCGACAGGCGCGTATCCGGGTTCCTCCAGCAGCAGGTCGATCTTGCCATCATCACGCTGCTGTTTGATAAAGCCCGCCAGACGCTGACCATAGCGTACCTTTTGAAACAGGTCCTGATGGTGGATCAAGCCCCAGTGCGATTGAGCAATAATCGCTTTGTAGCCCAATTCGGTGCGCTCGGCGATAATCAGCTCGACCTTCTGATGACGGCGGTAATTGGCGGGCTGTAGATCGAGATATTTATCCAGTTTTGTCGTTGCCGCCAGGCGGTTAGTGTTATCCAGATAGGCACGAACCAGATAACGTTTACCCTCTTCGGCGGGGTGGCGCTGTTCGCTGAAAGGCAACAGCAGGTCTTTAGGTAAGCCCCAATCCAGAAACGCCCCGACACCACTCAGCTCAGCGACCTTGAGGCAACCGATTTGGCCCACCATCAGTTTCGGCGTTTCGGTCGTGGCGATCAGCTGGTCTTCCGAATCAAGATAAACAAACACCTCGAGCAGGTCGCCCTCCTGACAATTATCTGGCGCATAGCGTTGCGGCAGCAGGATGCTACCGAACACCCCGCCATCGAGAAACACACCCGGCTCACGCTGCCGCAGAACGCGCAGCGTATTTTGCTGACCGATGGCTACCACCGGACGATCGGCTGATTGAGGCATAACAGTTTCTAATCCACCCAAAAGATCGCAGTGTAACACGCTAGGAGACTGTCGGGCTTGGCCGATCGTAGCGAGGGAAATACGATTTGAGGCAAATTTTTCGATCTTCCGAGGCGAATAGCGAGCTATTTAACGAGGGTGATCGTGGAAATATGACCAAATTCGGATTTTTCGCAGTAGATCAGTGTCAAGCCCGACAGCCTCCTAACGATCAGCCCGACTCCTGTAACTGGCCTCGCTCCAGCGTTAATACCCGATCAAATCCAGCAGCCAGGTCAGGCCTTGCGGTTAACAGCACCAGACCGCGCCCTCGCTGCGCCCTGAAAACATTATCCAGCAGACGCCGTTCCGTCCCCGGATCAAGCCCCGCCAGCGCATCATTGAGCACCAGCACATCGGGGCGCTTAACCAGCACCCGGGCAACCGCCAATTTCTGCCGCTGCGCCAGTGACAATCGAGAGCCTGCCGTGCCGACCTCAAAATCTAACCCAGCATGGCGGACATCCTGCTCCAGCCCCAACTCATCGACGACCCGGTGAATCAACCCGGTCACCCGCTCCTTGGCCGAAGCCTGACCGTACACCAGCCGTCCGAACAGCAGATTGTCCATCAAACTCAGATTGCGGTTGAAACGTTCCAGATCAAAAAACTCTATCTCAAGCCGGGGAAAGGGGTTGGCGCCGATCTGTTCTGCCAGAGCAACGCGGGCCTGCACAATGCGTTGCTGCATCGCCGCATCGACCAACCCCAAACGATGCTGGGCAGGACAGAGCCGGAAGGTCAGAGCGAGGAATTTGGAACAGCAATCTTTATCGCTAAAATCCAGCTTATCTTCAGAGGTTTTTTTCAGCAGCGCACGGTACTCAGGCAGATCATCGGCACGGATAAAGCTGAAGCGGTCAAACAGATCGCTGCTCTCATCCACATCCGAAAACAGATCTACCATGATCTCGGTGAGCGTACGCCCCATCACCACAAAATCTTCGAACAGACCGACCTTTTGCAAAAACTCAAGGGCGATGGGATTGCTGGCCTGGTCGTCGGCATCAAACTTGGCGGGGGTCGATCCGAACAGGATATTTTCGAACACCGTCAGGTTAGTGTTGTAATGCTGCCAATCCAGCGGCTCCACCAGCCCTTCAAATTCGGGCTCGGATAACTGCTGGCGAATGATCCGCCGGGCATCCAGAATTTTCCCCTCCAGGCCCTCGCAACAATCCTCTGCCAGCCGTCCTGCCAGCCCCATCTGGAATAGCTCTTGCTGCAGATCGGCACTGACGATGGCTTCATCCAGCCGCTGCCGTAGCGCCTGGGCATCAGCTAGCCCGAGGCGCTCATAATTGATCCACTGACCGTCGGGATCGTCCAGACTGTTACCAGACTGCAGAGCAAAGCGTTGGCGTCTGTTGTAGTGCCGCTGCTGCGTGGGCGTCAGCGCATTCGCAGGCTGCTCGCGCCGCCGCAGCGGATACAACAAATTGTCGCGAATGCTGCCACTGAACAGATGCACATTGGCGGATACATAACCCAGATGCTGGCCCAGCGCCGATTCCGGCAGCCGTGCCATCTCGGCACCGGCAAAGCTCAGACTGCCCTGAGTCGGCGTCAATAACCGTACCAGCAGCTCACCCAGCGCTTCCCGACCGCTGCCCTCGGCACCCACAATGACCGTATGCTGGCTCACATCCAGCTGAAAGCTAAGTCGTTCTAGCCGGCTACCGCCCTCATCCTCCTCATAGCCAACCCGATTGAACGACCAGCCCCCCTGATGCAGATCCAGGCTCAGCTCGGGGAGATCCTGCAGCGCCGGATCCAGCATCCCCTCAATTTGGAACATCTCCACCACCTGGTCGTATTTGATCCGTACATCTTCCTTCGTCTGGTAGTACTTCAATAACTCTTTCCAGGGCGAATTCAGATCTTTGTAGGCGGCCAACACGGCCACCATCGCCCCGAGTGAGAGCTCGCCCTTGATGACGTAATAACCACCGACGCTGTAGAAAAAAAACGGCGTTATCTGAGCCAGGAAGTTATTGAGGAATTTGATGAAGAATTTTTTCTTGTAGATCTCAAACCGAATTTCGAAGATCGAACCCAGTCGCGCGCTGGCCTTGGCACGCTCAAAATGGGAGGTGTCGTTGACGTGGATCTCCCGTATCCCGGAGATACTATCACCGAGCCGGTCGCTAAATTTACGCACCTCCAGTACCCGCTTCTTACTCAGCAGATTGATCCGCCGCTGCAGTTTAGGAATCAGATACAACTGAAACGGATACAGTGCTGTCGCCGCCAAACCAAGCAGCGGATCCTGGTTAAAGATAAAGAACAGGTAGGTCAGTAACATCCCGCCTTGAAAGGCAGGGAGCGCGAAGGCCTCCCCGACAAAGCCGCCGATGCGTTCGGTTTCGGCGATGATCACCGGAATCACCTCGCCCTGTGACAGCCGCTTGAAGCGCGGCAGCGGAAACCGCAGCACCCGGCAAAACAGTTCATAGCGTAGCCGCCGCAACATCCGTTCACCGACGACACCACGGTAGACATTAAGCACATATTTAAGCGCCCCGTTGATCAGCACCAGGATCAAGAACAGGCCACAGAGTACAAACAGGTAACGCACCTGATCCATCGGCCAGCCGAACAGTTCGGAGGGGATATTAACCCCGCCGATGGCGTTATTGATGATCAGCTTGGGGACTTCGAGGGAGTAATAAACAAACGGAAACGAGAATAACGTCAGCAGCAGAATCAACGACTGATCTTTTTTGGTATGTCGCAGAACAAAACGGAATATGGATGAATCCATCAACTCGTGCACCCTTAGCGGATAACCGCTCTTTTCTACTGCTCGCGTGAACTCAGCGCAGGAGTCTCAGACTCTCCTCACAGGCAGTAGCTTAGACCAGCGCGGCGCTGTGTTATAGTCTATAGCTTTGTTTATCCTCAGGAGCACCGCCGTTGGCCGCCACTGTTGCATTGATTCTTAAGGGTTACCCTCGGTTATCAGAAACCTTTATCGCCCAGGAGATTCTTGAACTGGAAAAACGCGGACTGAGGCTGCTGATCGTATCCCTGCGCCACCCGACCGATAGTAACATCCATCCGATCCATAATGAGATCCAGGCGCCAGTTCTGTATCTGCCCGAATACCTGCATCAACAGCCACTGCGTGTGCTCAAGGGGCTGCTGAGCGCGCTCAGACGACCCGGTTTTAGCCGTGCGCTGCACAGCTGGTTGCGCGATCTGCGGCGTGATCCCAGCCTTAACCGGATCCGTCGCTTTGGTCAGGCACTGGTACTCAGCCGCGAATTGCCCGACAGTATTGCGCATCTCTACGCCCACTTTATCCACACCCCGGCGTCAGTTACCCGTTATGGCGCCCAGATCAACGAGCTGCCCTGGAGCGCCTCGGCCCACGCCAAGGATATCTGGACCCTGCCGGACTGGGAGGCGCGGGAAAAGCTCGACGAGCTGGATTGGCTGGTGACCTGCACCCGCGCCAACAGCGAGCACCTGAAAAACCTGAGCAATTATCCCGAGCGGATCGAGTTGGTTTACCACGGTCTCGATTTTAGCCGCTTTCCGGCCCCTGCAGCCACGGATGGTCGGGAGCCAGCGTTGCGTAACGGCCGCCAGCACGCGGTGCGGTTAATTTCGGTAGGCCGCGCCGTCGAGAAGAAAGGTTACGCGGATCTGCTCCAAGCGCTGGCGCTACTCCCCGACGAGCTGCAATGGCAGTTTACCCATATCGGTGGTGGCCCACTGCTCGACAACCTCAAGCAACAGGCGCAACAATTGGGCCTGAGTGACCGTATCCAGTGGCTCGGCGCACAGCCCCAGCGCCTGGTGCTGGAACAGTATCGCCACGCGGATCTGTTCGTGCTGGCCAGCCAGATCATTGGCGACGGTGACCGTGACGGCCTGCCCAATGTGCTGATGGAAGCCCAGAGCCAGAAGTTATGCTGCCTTGCGACGGATATCTCCGGAATCCCCGAGCTGATCAACACCGGCCAGACCGGTCTGTTGGTACCGCAGCGGGACGTGACGGCGCTGAGTCAATCCTTACAACAGCTGATAACTCAACCCCAGCTTCGCCAGCAGCTGGCTGAGGCCGGCTACCAACGGGTCACAGAGGAGTTTCCGGTAAACCGGGGTATCGATCGACTGATGGACAAATTTGCTGATGTTATCGTCCGCGCCTAAATCCAACCCGACGGGAGCGGTCGTCGCCTTCTATGCCCCGCTCAAGTCGCCCGATCACCCGACTCCATCAGGGGACCGTCTGCTGGCGCGGTTGCTGCTGCAGGCACTGCAACAGGCCGGATTTACCCCCCTGCTCGCTTCCCGCTTCCGCAGCCGCGACGGTCGTGGCGATCCCGCTCGTCAACAACGCCTTAAAAGCGTCGCCCAGCGACTGGCTCAGCGGTTGATCCGTCGCTATCAACGGCTGCCCAGCGCCCAGCGCCCCCGGCTCTGGTTTACCTATCACCTGTATCATAAAGCACCCGACTGGATCGGCCCCGTGGTCGCCAAAGCACTCGCAATTCCCTACGTGGTCGCCGAAGCCTCCTACGCTGAAAAACAGCGCCATGGCCCCTGGCAGCAGGGGCTGATCGACAGCGTCGCGGCCTTGCAGCAGGCCGCGGCCATACTCTGCCTCAATCCGGCGGACCGGCCGGGTCTGGAATCGATCAGCTCTGCACCGCTGCATACGCTGGCGCCTTTTCTCGATCTAACTCCGTTCAAAGCCCGAGCCTCTCACATCACCCCGCGGACAACGTTAGTCCGCCGCTACAAGCTCGACCCTAGCCAACCTTGGCTGATCAGCGTGGCGATGATGCGTCCCGGTGACAAGCAGCACTCCTATCGTTTGCTGGCAGAGGCATTAAAACAGTGCAGCACTCAGCCCTGGCAACTGCTGATTATCGGAGAGGGCAGCGCACGCAGCCAGATTGAAAGCTATTTCCAACCTCTGGGCAGGCGTTGTCATTTTATCGGCCAGCGCTCGCACGCAGAGATTCTACCGCTGCTGCAGGCCAGCGACCTGTTCGTTTGGCCCGCCGTTAACGAAGCCTTCGGCATGGCATTACTGGAAGCCCAGGCAGCAGCAACCGCGGTACTGGCTGGCGATGAGGGCGGGGTCAGATCGATTGTTGAGCACGACCGCAGCGGCTGGCTGGTTCCGGCGCGCGACCCTCAGGCATTTGCCCACACGCTGGCACAACTGCTAGCAAATCAGCAACGACTGACCCAGGCGGGCATTTATGCCCAACGTCAGGTCAAACAGCGCCACAGTTTAGAAGCCGCCGGGGATCGATTACGCCAGCTACTCGGGCCTTTAATCTAAGCCCTGTACTAATTTCCAGCTGTGGCTAAGCACCGCCCAGTCGGGAGGGGGGATGAAAATAAAGCGTCATCATAGAAAGAACAGTTTTGACCGTTCAGCCCCTCTGTTCAACGAAAAAGTATCATCATAACTCTCTCGGACTCCCGAAATCAGGCCGTGATGGTGAGAATAAAGCGCCATCATAAAGGTCAGCTTCTCCTCGAACGCAGCTATCGATTGCTTATCCACCCCCTGCAGAGCCTGCATTGGCTTTAACCAGGCGGTAGGCCTCGTATACTTGCCATTTAGACATGAGGAAAGGTTTTGTCTTCGGCACGCCCGACCTCCTCCTGAGCCTCGCTCAGTTGGGCCGGACCTTCAGACTGCTTGACGTTGCCTTCGCTCCACACCCATTACAAGTGCTTCCTCGCTACTACGAGCAACGCCGCCCCAGTACCACGCATTGATACTCTCGATCTTGTAGTTTTGGCTACTTGAATCTTCTCTCTTAGCATCGTGATGACTGGTTCCCGCAGTTCCCAGAAAGAGCCTGATATCGAGTCGCGCCTGACACGGGGGGCCGGTTCCTTTCCGATATTCCAAATCTCCTTTTAGGTTACGATCCAGAAATTAACTTGAGGTGCTTTTCAAGAACCGCTATTTCAGCATCAACCGCCATCTTGATAAATGCACTGTAATCCCCTGTCGTGTGAGCGGTATCCAGCGCATCGTAGTATGCAAGGCGATCGGCAACTTGAATCACGACAGGTAAATAGCCATTGCGCAGCAATTCAAAATTCATCAATAGTCGTGCTGTACGCCCGTTCCCATCAACGAAGGGGTGAATTTTTACAAAATCAGTATGCTACCGTGCGGCACGTTCGACGGGATGCAGTTCACGGCTATGATACTTCTCAACTAAAGCCCCCATCTGTTCAACTAGGTGAAGATGATCTGGTGGTTCGTGTTCAGTACCCGATATCACGACATTTTGATCGCGGTAGGTTCCCGCGTTGTTATCATCAATCGTCTTTAGAACCAATTGGTGTATGGACTTAATTAAGCGCTCACTAAACGGTTCATCTTGTGCAATGATGGATTCGACGTATGCAATCGCTTCCTTGTGATTAATGGCCTCAAGGTGCTCAGGCAGTGATTTGCCACCAATGGTAATACCTTCGAGAACGACTTTTGTTTCTTTGAGCGTAAGAGTATTCCCCTCAATTGCGTTAGAGTTGTACGTCCACTCGATAACCATCTGCTCATGAAGGCTCTTCACCGTATGCTCAGGCAGAGGGCGCAAGGCATCAAGGTCCACCTTTAGTTGGTCAAGTTTTTCAAACCCCATCTTTATTTTCCTATATCTAGAAATTTGATCAGCTTTTTCTATGCCTACTTTAAAACACATACCTCTAGGACTTAAACATCCTTCTGGAAGGAACACTAACCAATCTTCGTAAGCTTTTAATCCCAGCATCGTTCCTTCTTTCCGTAGCTAGTATTGAAACTCAAAATTACTCAAACCATCGTCATCCACGATATGCGCTGATAGATGGGAGCAAATAGACACCGGCTTAACCGGACTTGTTGGTCCTTCGAGGTGTATCAGCATGTTTCGTGCTCACATGAGGGCCAGGACACCTTAGCGGCCAGATAAGGCCCGATCAGATCAATGAATCAAGCCGGATCAAAACACTGCCGCGCGCTCAGCCAGCGCACGGGATGATCCGCCATAAATTCGAATAGACGCTGACAAAACTGCCAGCAATCAGCATCGTGAGCCAGGTGATGGGTCATTAAACCGCTGGCCTCCTCGCTATCCACCTCTCCCAGGCGACGTTGCTTGAGGTGTCTAACCAGTTGCGCCAGAACCGCGGTATCCCCGGCGAAGCAACCGCCCCGACGCCAGTTGATCAGATCGACATGGACGTTATTGATCCTCAGGCCGTGCTCGCACGACTGAGAACGCGGCCCCAGCGTCGACAGGCCAATACAGCCGAGCCCGGCCAACTGCTCACTCAGATCCAAATTGTATCGATTCCAGGGCGGCACCAGCACCGCCGCAAAGCGGTCCCCCAGCAACTGCCGGAGCTGATCACCACCGCGCTGGAGTTCAGCAACGACCTCTGTCAACGGGCGGTTATCGCCCAGTTCGCATTTACGCTGATCTGCACGCGCATGATTGTGATGCTGGTAACCGTGCTGCAGCGCCATCAACTGCGGGGTGACTGCAAACAGAGGGAGCAATGAAGGCTCGGCGCCTGCGGGAATAACCGCCAGACTCAGCGGCACACTGTAGTGCCTGCTCAGCTGGCACAGCCGCTCCAACGCTGGCGTTTGCCGCTGGGCGTCATCGTCACGCCACCACAGTGTTGGGGTTGCCCCCCGCTCTTGCCATGCCTGAAGTTCAGCTGACAATAGCGTCCAAGGGTCAGGCATCGGCGTGCACCAGCTGCCAGAGGATCTGTAGCGCCCAAGGGTCAGGCATCGGCGCTCACCAACTGCAGGAGGGTCTGAAGCACCCAAAGATCAGGCATCGGCGTGCACCAGCTGCCAGAGGATCTGTGCCGAATGCGTCGCGCCCTGGCAATCCAAACCCAGGGTTTCGGGACGGGGCGCACTCAGACTGACATTGATCGCCCGAAGCAGATTTTCCGGATTAAGATCGGCTTCTCGCAACATCTGGCAATAACCCTGCTGAGCCAAGCGTTCGCTCCGTGCCAACTGTTCCGTCTCGCCACTGCCTTCAAACGGGACCACCAGCGCCGCACAGCGCGCAGCCAGCAGATCCATCAGGGTGTTATAGCCACCTTGCGAGATAGATAAGCGGCAGCGTCGCAACAGCGCGCTGAAATCGGCGCGCAGCGGCTCCATGATTACGTCAGCGCTAGCGGGATCGATCTGCGCCCCAAGATCCCTGAGCTGTCGCTGCTGCTGCTCGCTCAGGTTCGGGCCTAGCAAAAACCGCCAACGCATGCCTCGACCAGACTCGGCAACGTTCAGCGCAGTACCGTTCAACTCGGTTACCTGCTCAAGACGAATCAGCAGCTCCAGACAGGTGCGCATCAACGCAAAGCCGACCGCCCCACCGCCCGCAGAGATCAGCACCTCAGCAACATCGTCCTGAGGGTCTTGAGGGGCTACCTGAGAGCCTGCAGGGGCACGCGCAGGGTCGGACCGAGGCTGAGCCTGCCCGGTCAACGCCTCGGTGACATAGCCGGTGTAATGGAGCTTGTCTGCAAACGCCTGGGCCTGCGGGAAGGAGTACTGCAATGGAATAAAACCGCTATCGCCATGCACCAGTATCGCATCGAAGCAACGCTCAACCAATGCGACCGTTTCATCAATCCTCTCTGGCGAACGCTGTTGCAGAATATCGCGTACCGAACAGACAATACGCGGCGGCGAACTAAGCTGCTGCGCGCGTTCTAATAACGGCAGTAGCTCCCAGCGTAGCTGACGGCGCCCAAAGGGGTAGTTTTCAATGACCAGCAGCTGGGGTTGCACCTGATCGAGGGCAGCCAGCAGCTGCTGTTTCCGCCGTTGTTTGAACGCGGCATCGATCTCATTACCCTGAGCATCCATCAAACCCGAAAAAGCGCTATCCCTAGCCTTAAGTGCTGGCAGTTGGATCAGCCGGGCTGCACCGAAGCCGAATTGAACCACCGGCTCTCCGCCACTAACGACGCTAACGTCGAGACCGGCTTCAAGCCAGGCGCGCACCAGCAGAGAGGCTCGCTTGATGTGACCGATGCCGAGTAGATGTTGAACATAGAACAGCACGCGAGGGCGCATAGGTTATGCCTCAGTGTTGCAGCAGCATCTGGGTCCGCTGACCGACCCGCGCCAGCCCATTAAGAAGCGAGGCTCGCTTGATATGACCGATGCCGAGTAGATGTTGAACATAGAACAGCACGCGAGGGCGCATAGGTTATGCCTCAGTGTTGCAGCAGCATCTGGGTCCGCTGACCGACCCGCGCCAGCCCATTAAGAAAGTCCTCATCCATCAATTGCTGCGGCAGGGGTTGCTGCGGCAGCGCTTTGAGTGCCCGACACATCGAGTCCACATTAATATCCAGCGGTTCAAGCACACTGACCAGCCCCAACGAGCGTGCATGTCGCGCTCGGATCAACTGCTCTTCGCGGGGTGTGGTACGGGGGATCAATAACGCCCGTTTATTAAACGACAGAATTTCACAGAAGGTGTTATAGCCGCCCATCGCCACCACCGCTGCAGCACCATTGACCAGCGACTCCATCTGATTATCAAAGCTTAGCACACTAGCATTGTCAAGCAGATCAATACGTTGTTGGAACGCCTGCTGCTCAACCTGAGCCATAAAAGGCCCCAGCACAAAGAGCGCATGCCAGGGCAGGTCCCGATCCTGCTCATAGGCACGGAGCACAGCTTCAACCATCTCCACCCCATCACCCCCACCACCGGGCGTAATCAAAACATAGGGATCGGGAAGCTGCTGCAGATGTTTGGATTCGACGGCGGCTGACAGGTTGCGCTGCAGGTAGCCGGTGTAATGTATTTTTTGCTGAACGGCTGCCGGGATATCCAGGCCCGCCAACGGATTGCCCATCGTATCATCGCCATAAACCCAGATCTCACGGTAGTAACGTGCTAAGCCGGGAATCGCTTGCTTAGACTCCCATTCCGGCCGGAGTAAACGAGGCGAATCGAGCACATCCCGAACCCCCAGCACCGCGGGCACCCCCTTGTCGAGCAGCATCTGCAGGGTAGTTTCGATCTCCCCTTTCAGCCCCAGAGGCTCTTTATCGACGATAAACAGGTCGGGCCGAAACGCTTCGGCGGTGTGAAGAATGATAGACTCACGGAGTTTTAAGGTGTCCTTTAGGTCGATATGCAAACCCAGCGAAGTGTAATCGCCATTGTGGAGTTTAATAACTCCGGGGATACGCACAAAATCGACCCGGGCCTTAAATTCAAACCGTCCAATAATCGGCGATCCGCTGAGGATCAAGATAGACAGGCCTTTAAACTGTTCAACCAGCGCGTGCGCAAGGGTGCGACAACGGCGCAGATGGCCCAGACCAAAGGTGTCGTGACTGTAGATCAGAATACGGGCATTTTCGAGCTTGCCCTGGAGAGAAATATCAGCCGGCATCTGCTGTCCATCAGTAAACAAAGGCCAATCTTAGGCGATCGAACTGACCATTACAATTCACCGCCCTAAACCACTTCTAAGCCGCTTCTAAACCGGCCTAATAGTTTGAAAGGCAGTAACATTAATCCGGCTGCATCGTCTAAGCTAACACGTCTAATCAGCAGAGACTGGCAATGAAAAAAACACTGGCTGAACTGCGCGCGTATCTGACCCATGCCAGCGAGCACGAACTGCAGCTGCCGGGCCGCATCCAGGCTGCGCTGACTCTGCACCAGGCCCGCAGTGAGCGCTTGGTCGGCTGGGTGCAGCTGTTCGTAGTACTGACCTTCACCCTACTCTACCTCATCTCACCGAAGACATTCACCGCAGAGGCTGAATTTGCCCCGGTGCCTTGGGTACTCGGGGCTTATTTTCTGTTCACCTTGCTAAATCTTTATATCAGCCACAAATGGCTATCTCCAGACTGGCTCACCTATCTCTCTATCGCCGTCGATATGGGCTTAATCTACCTGCTGATCTGGAGTTTCCACCTGCAATACATGCAACCCCCTTCGTTCTACCTCAAGGCTCCGACGCTGCTGTATGTGTTTATCTTTATCGCCTTGCGCACCCTGCGTTTTGAGGTGAAGTTCATCCTGTTTTCCGGAGCTGCGGCCATCCTGGGTTGGATGACGATGATTCTCTATGTATTACTGGAGAATCCTGACAACACCATGATCACCAAAAACTACGTTGAATACCTAACCTCAAACAGCATGTTACTCGGTGCTGAGTTCGACAAAATCATCAGCATGCTGATCGTCACCCTGGTTCTGGCTGCAGCCATCCATCGGGGCAAACGCTTGCTAATCAACTCTATCATCGAATCCAGGATGGCCGAAGATCTGTCTCATTTTGTGTCCGAGCAAGTTTTAGAAGATCTGACCCTGAGCGACGAAGCCCCGCGCGCGGGTCAGGCTCGCTGCTACCGGGCCACGGTGATGTTTATCGATATCGCCAACTTCACCTCGCTCAGCGAAACGCTGCAACCCAGCGAGCTGGTATCCACTCTGAATCAGTATTTCTCCGAGTTAGAGACCATTTTGGAACTGCACGGCGGCACCATCAATCAATTTCAGGGCGATGCGATCCTGGCCAGTTTTGAAGCCCAACATAACAACTGCAACAGCGCCGAATGTGCGATAAAAGCGGCCACCGCTATCCAGCAGCGCTTGGAGCAACTGCGCTTTGGTGAGCAGCAGACTCTGTTGAGCGCACGTATCGGCATCAATACCGGTGAGGTGGTCGGTGGAATGATGGGATCAACACACCGGCTGATCTATACCGTTCATGGCGATGCGGTCAATCTGGCGGCCCGCTTAGAACAACTAAACAAACAACTGGGAAGTCGTATATTAATCTCTAGCGACACCCAACAAATGTGCCGCCACGGCCTGTTCCAGTTTGAATCCAAAGGAGAAACTCAGGTAAGGGGGCGCAACGCCGTTACCCAGCTGTACACGGTGGTGTTCTAGGAGGCTGATGGCCACTGCTGGCGCATCCATGCGCCAACGTATCAACCCACCGGGTTAATACGTTTACTTAACATCTAAAAACTCACTTGCCCGGTCACGTCTGCTTCACGGTTTGGCATCCAACTCACGGTTTTCAAGTAACGTGATCAACCGGCTGATATTGCTACGGGCTTCGGCCTCATGCTCAGCCCTGAAATGTGGATGGTAGTAAATCTGCTCACGACTGATCAGTTTTCTCAGGAAGCCTAGCTGGCACGCACAGTAATCGCTGTCAGCAAGCGGCCCCATCTCTGCACGGCAGAGGGCGGTATCACGCAGATACGCCGCCCATGGACGAGCAAAGCTAGCCAAGTCAATATCCAGCACCAATGCATGCTCAGAATCCAAGGGGGGCTGCTGATGGGTCGTTTGCAAAATCAGGCTGCAGATTTTATCCAACCGCGCGGCATCCATCTTGGTGTGCAGCAACTGTCGTAATAGCTCCGCACCGCGCTGCTCATGCCCCTTAGGGTCAACGCTATAGCAGGCATCATGGAACCAGAGTGCCAATTCAGCCGCATCCGGATCGGCAATCTGATCGCGATAAAGGTCCAACCAGGCTAAACAATCCTCGATATGGTGACTATCATGATAGCGCCGCTGCGGCTGGCTATAACTCGTAACCAGCAGTTCGTAGACCGACTCTGCGTCGACAACAACACCCGTGCTAAGGTTACGCATCCACAGCTGACAAAAACGCTTCTTATCCATCAGTCGCTGCCTTCAGCCAACAGAAACAGCTGCCTTTGCAACACGGTGTTAGCGTCGTGTGCCTGGGCTAGCTTGTCACTAAGCTGACGCATCACATCCAGCGCTGCATCGGAATTACTGGCCAGCAGCTGAACGAACATATCGCCCTCCATACAAAGCACCGACAGAGTCCCCTTGGCACGGACAGATGCGGTCCGCTCCTGCCGTGACAATACCGCCATCTCACCGATCAGTTCACCCTCCGTCCGCACCAACGTCACCTGAGACTCATCCTCAGGAGATGCCGGATCAGAAACGACTTCGGCTTTGCCAGACATAATCAGGTAGACGCAGTCGGCTGGATCTTTCTTTCGAAACAGGTACTCGCCATCCCGGTATTCAACCAGACGACTCGTGAACGCAAGCAGCTTCAACTTGGAGCTATCGAGCTTGGATAGCATAGGAATACTGCGCAAAAACTCGACTTCCTGAGTGATATCCAAAAAAACCGCCTCCCTGAATCTAAATCTGAATAGCCTAGCCTCGCACTAGAACGATAACGCTGTCAAGAACGCAAAAACGCCCCTGTAATCGTATTACAGGGGCGTTTTAGTGTAGTCGATAACATTCAGCCGCCATAAAGGCGGCTACTTTCGCAACAACAAGCTCAGCCTCCTAGCCAAGATCGAGCGCGCGATAGGCTTTATCCCAGAGCTTCGCCTCTTTTTTAGAGGGGCCGCCAACCACGCCCAGCGCATGCCGAATACGGGCACGACTCATATCAGGCCCCAAAATTGTCATCGACTCGATCACCGACACGGAGGAGGTACTGCCCGAGATGGCAATAAACAACGGAAACAGCAGATCCCGAATTTTCAGCTCCATCGCCTTTGCTAACCGGTTCAGGGTTGAGAAGACACTGTCTTTATCCCAGCTCCGCTGTGCTTCCAATTCCCACAATGAGAATTGCAGAATCAAACGGATCTGATCAGGCTGCAGCGACTTATGCTCGAACGCAGTCTCATCCAGCGTGAGCATCCCGGACATAAAGAAGCCGGCAAGCGGCACCACATCCGAAAAAGTCTCTACACGCGGCTGGATCAGCGGCACAATCGGCATCAGAAAATCACTATTGAGTGCCCAGCGTTTAAACTGCTCCGCGAAGGCCTCCGCATCCAGTGCCTCACGGATCCAGGTGCCGTTGAGCCAGCGCAGCTTCTCAACATCAAACACCGGCCCGCCCAGCGAGACGCGCTGAATATCGAAGACATCAAACATCTCCTGACGGCTGAACTTCTCACGCTCATCAGGCATCGACCAGCCCATCCGCCCCAGATAATTAAGCACCGCCTCAGGCAGAAAACCCATGCGCTGGTAATAGAGGATACTGGTCGGGTTCTTGCGTTTACTCAGCTTGCTCTTGTCGGGATTACGCAGTAGCGGCATATGGCACAACTGCGGCATCTGCCAACCAAAGTATTGGTACAGTAACTGATGCTTGGGCGCCGAGTTGATCCACTCCTCCCCGCGCAACACGTGGGTGATCTGCATCAGGTGGTCATCGACCACGTTGGCCAGGTGATAGGTTGGCAGGCCATCCGCCTTCATCAGCACCTGCATATCCACCTGGGCCCAATCGATCTCGATCTCGCCACGGAGCATATCGCTGAACCGGCACACCCCCTCACGCGGCACTTTCATCCGTACCACATGGGATTCACCCTGCCCCAGTCGGCTCTGAACCTCCTCCGGCGTCAGCTGCAAACAGTGACCGTCGTAACCTAGCTGTTGTTTATTGACCATCTGCTCCTTGCGCAACACATCCAGGCGCTCAGTACTGCAGAAACAATGAAACGCATGCCCCTTATCCAGCAGCTGCTGGGTATGTTCGGCGTAGATCTCGCTGCGCTCGCTCTGCCGGTAAGGGCCATGAGCCCCGCCAACGTCAGGACCTTCGTCCCACTCCAGACCCAGCCAACGGAGCGAATCCAGAATCATCTGTTCCGATTCAGGGGTGCTGCGCACCTGATCTGTATCTTCGATTCGGAGAATAAACTGACCGCCTTGCTGGCGGGCAAAAGCCAAATTAAACAGCGCAATATAGGCGGTACCCACGTGGGGGTCACCCGTCGGAGACGGGGCGATTCGAGTACGAACGGTCATGTATCAACAGATTCCGGTATCAATAGAGAGGGGCGATAAAGCGCGCATTATAGCGGTTCAGTCCGGTCCTGGGCTAGCCCGCAAATTGCACCAGAACTGACTTAAAAAGCCAGTAGCCAGCGAAGCATAAGACACTCAAGCACAGAACATAGGAAGACCAAGGGTCATTCCACAGGGGTATCGAGTCCTTGGTTGTTACTACGTCGTTATTACGCAGCTGCTACGCTGTCATGAAGGTGCTATTGAGCAGACGCTGAATTGTCATTACATTGTTATTGTCATTGTATTGGCATCGGCAAGAACGTTACACTATAACACCAAAAAACATAGAACCCTGCAGATGCCCCGCTTTCTACGCTTTCTCTTTATGACCGTCCTGATTAGCCCCCAGGGCTTTAACGCTCAGGCGCAGCCATTAGCACTGACCACCAGCATCAAGCCGCTGCAGCTGCTCGTCGCCAGCATCAGCGCAGGGATCAGCCAGCCACAGCTACTGATTCCCGCCGCCAGCTCACCTCATGATTATCAGCTACGACCCTCCGAGCGACGCCAACTGGAACAGGCGGATCTGATTTTTTGGGTCGGCCCCGAACTGGAGATGTCACTGACCAAAGTACTGCAACAACTCCCTGCAAGCACCCGGGTGATCGCCCTGGCAGCGGAATCCGAAAATCAAGACCATCAACCCCGGCCCTCAGCACACAACCATGACCATGACCATGACCATCAGAGTGCCGATCTGCATATCTGGCTCGATCCCGACCGCGCAGCCGATTTAGCACAACAAATAGCCACCGTACTGAGCGAAAGTGATCCCTCCCACCAGGCCGATTACCAAAAAAACCTAGTCCGGTTCTTAGATCAGCTCAACCGGCATGAGCAACAGCTCAGGACGCTACTCGAACCGGTAAAACAGCGGGGATATTTCGTCTTCCACGATGCCTACCAAGGCTTTGAGCAGCATTTTCAACTCAACCACCTAGGTGCCTTCACCCTCACCCCGGACCGCCGCCCCGGCGCCCGACACCTAGCAGAGATCAGAACACAACTTTTGGATCGCCAGGCGGTATGCGTATTCAGCGAACCGCAATCCCCTCCGAGCCTGATCAGCAATTTGATCCAAGACACCCAGGTCCGGCAAGGTCTGCTCGATCCGCTGGGGGTCGGTTTAGAGGTCAATGCCGACGGTTACTTTCGCCTGCTGACACAACTGGGAGAAGCGTTTAAACGCTGTTTATCTGACTCCTAGCCGAGACCGCTGTTGAACTCGCTCAGGCTATTTGTCAGCACAGCCTAACTCTCCAAACCAAACCTGCAAGGGCCTCGTTGTGATCCGTGCGGTTCAGTTAAACCGGGAACGATAACTTGCGATCAGACTTTCTAGCTGAGCCTGTTGATCGGCGGCCACCAGCCTGCGGTAGTTACTAGCCAACACCGAAAACTGCAAAAGCAGATCCAACTGCGACTGCTGGTAAACGCCCGCTCGCCATATTAGATAATTAACATCCTGATCCAGCTGGCGGGACAATCGTTGAAGAGACATCGCAACCTCCATGTTACCCATTAAAACATTCTAGCCGTCTGCCAGACTTGACCGGTCATAGCGAGGGCAAGACCGATTTGAGACAGTTTTCAAACTCTTTTGAGGCCGACAGTGGTTCTATTTAACGAAAAGAGAAGAAAGAAACGACTCGGATCCCTCGCTGTCGATCTGCGTTAAGCCCGAGGCTGTTAGTATAAATTAAAGAAAAGATTAATCGATACTGCAACGGCTGTCTATAGTTTTGCTAACCCAGTTTGGCGGCAGCATCAATCAGCCATAAGGCTTAGTGCCGGTAGTTTTTTGCCTATCTGTAATAGCTATTGCATATCTATATAGGCACGCTGTACATCACGCAGATCCAGTTCCAGAATAGTGGCGTAAGCATCTCGTTGTACCGGATAGGTTTTAACGACCCTGGCGCCACGAATAACGCCTCCGACCGCTGCATTAAACTGGTCATTTTGCATCACCATCTCGCGAACCTGACTGGTGCCAAACAGTTGCTGGCCGTGCACGATAGCCGCCAGCTCCTGATAGGCCTGAAGCTTCGAGGCACGCATCGCCATCAACACTTTCTGATCCTGAGTTTGCCCCGGCTGTAAGCTAATCGGAGCATACCCGGTTGCGGTGACAATTCTGGGTTGCTGCTCTACCTCTAGCACCCGCTGATAACTGGGCTGCTGCTTACTCTCAATCTGAGAGTAATAGTAGCCAAGCGTATCACACCCACTTAGCATCACGACCGCCCCCAGGGTCAGCCAACGCACTACAAACATCGAACTCATCATTGCCTCATTGTCTTGCTATAACTTAGCAGGCTGTTGGAAAACTACCTGCGTTGCCAATACGTCGTTAAAAACGGCCTGTTAGGGCGCTTCGCTGCCGCATCAGCGCGCAGGGACGCCTCCATTTTCGATAATCAACCCATCCCGGCTGCTGAACGGATCATAGCCGGGAAACGCCCCCTCCAGCTGGCCGATAGCAAATTCAGATTGCCCGGTAGCCACCACCTGGTGAGTTATTGTATCGACCATCCGTGCATTCAGGGTGACGCCCGAGGAGTTGACGGTATAACTACCACCCAGCACGTAGCTAACCCGATGACGTCGGTAATATTCCGCCAGCGATAACTCCTGCTCATTGCGGTTGGCGAAAGCAATCGCCCGGTGGTCGATCAAGTTATAGCCGCGCGCCTGCAACTCATGAAAAAAACCTTCTGCGATCTCATCCCCCAAACTACGTCGGTGGTCTGCCTGGGACAGATTGACGAAACCAGTGATCGCGATCGGTAGCTGCTTAACCCCCTGCTTGAGCAGACTAGCCTCAAGCTGCCCCGCTATCTGTCTCACGGGCACCCCCAAATAGCCCACCGGAGCCGCCAATTGATCGCTTGGGGCCGCCGTAGGCCCGGCAAGGAGTGCTTCAATATTCGCCACACGGGCCGAAACTTCGTTATCAACCACTACATGAACCGGCCTGTCGGCACAACCACTACTCAATAACACTATCAAGGCACAGCCAAGGGTTTTGTTCATTACTATTAAGACCCAGTCGTATTTGCTCAGAAAATACCATAAAAGCCGCGCCACAACGAGGCCGCACGGACTGCAAGCGCAGCCAGTACAAAGATTAAATGGACCGCAACGGAAAGTTAAGAGCAGCCAGGAACGAGTCCAAACCTCTACTTAACCGAGTACAACCAGCGACAATTTAACAGTGACGGCTTAACAACCAGTAAATAGTACGACAGTAACAGCGTGATAGGTTTGCATAGCCGGGTGATTTTAATTAGCTTAACGCCTAACTGTTCCATTTCCTGATAGGCCACCATGTTTTCGCTGATCCGCTCCCTGCTCGCCTGTGCTCTGTTGTTGCTAACAAGCGTATTCACCCCCCCAGCACTGGCACTCAGCGTAGAGGCCGAAGGCTCCGCGCGGATATACAATCAGGACATCTCCTCAGCCAAACATCAGGCGCTCAGAAACGCCTCCCAGCAAGCGCTATTGCAGGCTGGAGCACACATTAGCAGCGCCCAGACGCTGGACCAGGGCGTGATCCGCATCGACAACCTGCGCATCCGCACCCTGGGCAGCCTCAGCAACGTTCGAGTGCTCAATGAACAGGTTAAAGGTGATCGGGTCTGGCTACGTATTCGCGCAGAGGTCACCACTGAGCAGAACTGTGCTCTCGGCGATGCCCACACCCGTTACACCAAGTCTGCCGCTATCGCCGCCTTTCCACTGCTGAACCGTAGCCAAGCAGCGCTGGGCAACCTCTATAGCGCCGAACAAAAACTGCCTGCTGCGCTGACTAACATATTGAACAGCGATAACGTCCTGCGTGCCATGAATGCCTCGCAGCTATCCATCAATCCGCTACCCGCCACCGCCGCCGCCTATCAACAGGATCAGGGGCCGATCAGCGAAGCACTGCAAAATTTCAGAGAGCTCGATGTGCAATTTATCGTCTCCGGGGTGATCCGCGACCTCAGCCCCTACGACCCCAGTCGCCATGACGAGCAGAACATTTTAAAAGCCCTCTATGATCAGTTTGATTTTCGTGGACGGCAGCACCTGCGCAACTTCGCTATCGATGTCTTTATCCACGACGGTTTTACCGGCACCCTGCTATTCAGTCGCAACTATCGTACGGCGGGTTTCTGGGATGCCGCCGACACCGATCAAGTCGGTTTCTTCACGCCCGCTTTTTTGAAAACCGATTACGGCCAAAATGTCAGAACCCTGCTGGGACAGGCTAGCCAGGAGATCAATCAGCAACTGCAGTGCGAACCCTTCCGGGCCCGCATCGTCCGCACCCAAGCCAACAGGCTAACATTCAACGCTGGCTCCGTGGTTGGCATTCAACCGGGAGACCAGTTCCGCCTGCTTCGCAAATCAATATTTTACGACACGCTAGACCAAGCCCATGTCAAGCTCGAAGACACCCGCGCCAGCGTGGTGGTCAACGAAGTACAGCCACGCTTTTCAGTCGCCAATATGAGCACCGACGCGGTAGAGCTTAACATCCAGCAAGACGACGTCCTGATGGCCTGGTAGTGATGATTTAGCAGTAACGGAAATGATGAAAGTGATCTTAACCGCCAACACTGCGACTGAACTGTTAACATAAGCGCCTGCCAATATAACCTTAGCTGGACCCTAAGCGATGCCCAAGACAGAACCATCACAATCAACATCAACATCAACATCAACATCAACATCAACATCAACACTGCAATCAGATTACCCTGAGCCTGATACCGTGCCCCATATGCGTAGAAACTCTTACCTTGTATTGTTGGGATTACTGCTAGGTCTAGGTGGCTGCCAGCAACAAGACGCCGAAAGCCAACCAAACACCCCGACATCAAGCGCTAAACTAAGCCCTAAACTAAGCCCTAAACTAAGCCCCGCTGAAGGGACGCCAAGCCTCGAGCCACCGAGGACGGGGGCGGCTCTAAAAGACTTCGCCAGCATCACCGACGTCAGAGCCAAAAAACGTGCCTTCTTTGATTATCTGGAGCCGCAGATCGAGCAGGAAAATCGCCACATCGACAACCTCAAAGCGCATTTTTCTGCCTTGCAGAAGCGGCTCAAACAGCAGGGCCAATTGCACCCAACAGATGCCGACTGGCTCAACCGGGTCGCCAGGCGATATCGCGTAGACACTGAAGACCCGGCCCAACAGTTAGCAACGCTTAACCTCAAGCTGGGAAGAATCCCACCGGCACTGGTTAAGGCGCAAGCGGCTAACGAGTCCGCCTGGGGCACCTCACGCTTCGCCCGTGAAGCCAACAACCTGTTTGGCCAGTGGTGCTTTACCCCAGGTTGCGGCATCGCGCCGTTACAGCGCGCCCCCGACGATACCCACGAAGTTCAATCCTTCCCATCGGTCGCGGCAGGTTTGCGCAGCTATTTTGTCAACCTCAACAGTCATCAAGGCTACAGCCGTTTACGCCAGATTCGCCGCTGCCTGCAGACCAGCAAACAAGCTCATACTGGACGCGCACTCGCCGCTGGCCTGGTTAATTATTCAGCCCGAGGCGGACATTACGTGGATGAACTGCAGGCGATGATCCGGATCAACACGCTCGAGCCCTGGGAGCCAAACTGGTGGGGCGAGTCGAATCCAGACCATCCCTGTTACAGCTTGGTGCAGGTACAGGCGGATCATCCTGACCCGGTTAAGGTCGTCGCACTCGCCGAAACAGAAACAGAAACAGAAACAGAAACAGAAACAGAAACAGAAACAATGTTACTTCTGATTGAACAGGAGCCCAGGGTTATAGCCGCATCTACGGCACAGGCCTCCAGCGCGTCAGTGACACAGGCCGTCAACGCATCGGCGGCACAGGCCTCTATCAAGGCAACATTAGCAGTGGATTCGGGACAACCTGAACAGCAGACAGAAACACTCACAGGCGTAGCAACACCCATTTAAGTCGCGTTAAAAACTACGCAACCTGAGCGATGTAGTGCGCTTTAATACAGAGCGCACACTGTCACGATGGGGGGCTTTTTTGATCCGGCTTTGATCTAACAGAGATGAGCGTGTTTCATCAGGCGAGCTACAGCCGACCCTGGCGCACAAACCGCCACTCTCCTGCAGATCGCTTTGCAAAACCAACCGCACGCAGCCTATCTTCGATATCGGCATCCTGGGGTCGCGCCTCGACGGTTAGCTGGTACTGCTGATCAGGACTCAACAACCAACGCCCGGACATCTGCAGATCAGCAGCCAGGCCTTTGAAATCCACTTGTAATCGCCCCTCAACGCAGCTTAGTTGCGCATCAATCCTGCCGATACGATTCAGCGAATCCGCCATCAGACCCTGCCAATTTTGCAGTGAAACCTGCCCCTGCTGGAATTGCGCACAGCCCTGCGGGCTGATTACGGCAGCGGCTAAACTGGCGCTAACATCGACATCAAGGGGCAACGGCTGACCCTGAAAAGTCGAAAACCAATCACTAAGACGCCCGCTCAGCTGCAGATCGTTCAGAGCAACGGATCGGTCCCAGGCAATGGATACTTGGACCCTGTTTTGCGGTGAATCCAGCGCCAGTTGATAGCCAAACTGTGCCCTCAGCAGCGCCAGGGGATCCCACTGCCATGAAAGCGACCGCAACACCAAAGGCAACTCGATCTCCTCAGCAGTACCACGCCAGAGAGTACCGTTCAGACGCTTTATATCAGGCAGCGTCGGCTGTAATTGGGGTTGTGATTGAGATTGAAGCTGCGGGTACAGCCAAGGTACTGGCACCCACAGCAGCATCAGGATCAGATAGGTCGCAACAAAGCCAAGCCCCCCGAGATAACCCTGCCGCGCTGAAGAGGCTCCACGCTCAGAGTTCAACATCGATATCCACCTGCTCATTGCCGCGCCTGATACCCACAAGCGCCGAGCCACCGGCGCTCACAAGGGCGATCAGTGCGCTGATATTTTCCGGCTTGGACAGATCGATATGATTAACATGAGTCACCAGGTCTCCGGGTTTTAATCCCAGAACCTTAAACAGACGCCCGTCTCTGCCCGCGTTCAGCCGGTAGCCGATGACCCGGTTGTTTTCCACCTGTGGGCTGATCTGCACAAAACGGCTAAAGGACAGCGGATCCGTAAGCACTTTTTGCCGATAGTCACCCACAAGGGCTTTAAGCCCAGCCCCATTAAGATCGATCCTGCGAGGTAAAGGTCCCGCCGTGGGCGTACGACGCCCCACACCGCTTATACGTCCGGCCTTGCTGCGTTCAGTAATCAGTTCGATATATTCTCGCTGCCCGTCAACCTCAATCACCACCCGATCCTGCTGCACTTCAAGCAGCCGCGAAACGCGGCCCAGGTTGAGAGTATCGCCCGGGACATAGGCCGCTTGCTGATTATTACTGAGCAAGATCGCCACCGACCGCGCCGCGGTAGGACTGTGCACTATCCCGATCAACTTGACCGCATGGCGGGATTTAACGGCCTGAAGGGCGGCTTTGACAACGACCACCGGTGCGGCCTGGGTCGGTACAGAACCCAGCAGGTTGGCACTGACGAGCAGATCCACGCGCGTATCGACAGCGACAACAGCTCCAGGTTGCGAGACGGAAACCACGGGGACCGATACCGCTGGCGAGGGCGCGATTAACTTCCAACTCAGATCAGCAGCCTGGTAGGCCAGCAGCAGCACTAACGCACTCATTAAATACCGTTGAAAATTCATACTTCCTTTGCGTGTGATTGCCTAGACGCGTAGATATTAGCATTATCAATACACGCATGACGAATCCCTATAATCACCCGAAAACGACCAAACCACATGAAAACGTAACTATTTGATCCCGGATGACGGCCCAATAGGTTGTAGCGACCGCTATAAAAAGCGGTTATCATCCTGCCCTTGCAAACTGACACAGGGATTGTTGTAAAGTCCAATGGCATCGACTACACAGATCTATCTCAGCGCGACCCAGGCGATCTTAACAGCCTGCCAAGCCCGGCCATCCTCTCAGGTCGCAACAGCTATGGCCTGGTTAAAACGGTTCGGCGCACTGCTGCTGGTCTTTTTACTCTGTTTCTCATCACTCACGCGGGCTGAAGATTTCAGTGTCGATATGCGTGATACCGATATAAAAGAGTTTATCTCGACGATCGGCAAGCTAACCAATAAGACCATCATTATCGATGCCCGGGTCAAGGGTAAGATCAACATCCGCAGCCCGCGCGCCGTCAGTGCTTCCGAGCTGTACGACATTTTCCTGGTGCAACTGGGGGTCAGTGGCTTTGCCGTAGTTGATCTGGGTAACAACATTCTCAAGGTCATCCCCTCTCAGGGCGCCAAACTCGCTGGGATCGAAGTGCAGACGGACAGTGATGCGTTGCCGCGCGCAACCGAAAGCGTGGTCACCCGCGTGGTCCAGGTTAACAACGTCGACGTCAACGCGCTGGTGCCTATTCTGCGTCCGCTGGTCGATAACAAGACCGGCATTATCGCACCCTACCCGGCCTCCAACGTCATTTTGATTACCGATCGCGAATCCAATGTCAGGCGCCTGTTGCAGATCATCATTCAGGTCGACAAAGCCGACACCGACGATACCGAGATCATCAAGCTGCATAACGCCTCGGCACAAACGATCAGTCAAACCCTCACGACCCTGATGCGGGGGCAGGGCAAGGGCGCCGAAGGTGCGCGGCGCCTACCGATGATCACCGCCGATGAGCGTACCAATAGCCTGCTAGTCCGCGCCGATAAAACCAGCCGCGCCTATCTGAAAAAGATGATCCAAAAACTCGACTCTGAGGTTGCAACGGACACCAACACCCGGGTGCGTTACCTCAAGTACGCTAAGGCGATCGATCTGGTGCCGGTACTCGAAAGCATCAGCAGCGCAATCACCACCGCCGACAAAGCGGTCGCGGGTAAAGCACCGGTACAAAATCAATCCAGTATCAATATCAAAGCACATGAACCCACCAACAGCATCGTCATGTCGGGTACGCCGAGCCTGATCAAGGAGATGGATAGCGTGATCGTTAAGCTCGATATCCGCCGCGCCCAGGTGCACGTCGAGGCAATCATTGTCGAGATGTCCGAAACCCGCGCCAAAGAGCTGGGTGTGCAATGGCTATTCGGCAGCAAGGACGGCACCGGCATCATCCCTGCAGGGGGGACCAACTTCCGCGTCGGAGGCGCCAGAAGCATCAGTGCCGTCGCTGCTGCGGCGCTGGGAGAAAACCCCGCCCTGGCGGTATCGGGTGAAGGACTGTCGCTGGGTCTGGGGCGTTTCAACAGTTCAGGGCTTAATTTTGCGGCGTTGATCAATGCGCTACAAAGCGATACCGATACCAACGTCCTCTCCACCCCCAGTCTGATGACGATGGATAACGTCGAGGCCTCGATACTGGTTGGCCAGGAGGTCCCGATCGTCACTGGTTCCACCACTGGCGACAACAACAGCAATCCGTTCCAGACCATCTCCCGCCAGGAGGTGGGAATAAAACTGCGAATCACCCCCCAGGTCAACGATGGCAGTGCGGTACAGCTCAAGATCGAGCAGGAGGTCTCCTCAATCAGCAGGACCCCAGCCGCTGATATCGTCACCAACAAACGCGAGATCAAGACCACGGTACTGATCGACGACGGCGCCACCGTCGTGTTGGGCGGACTGATCGACGACAATGTCGAGGAGATCAGCTCCAAGGTGCCTCTGCTGGGTGATATCCCCTACCTGGGCCGGCTGTTTCGCTCCGACTCCACCAAGGTGGAGCGCCGCAACCTGATGGTGTTTATCCGCGCCACGATTATTCGCGATCAGAGCGCTATGGCCGAAATCAGCACCAGTAAATACGGCTATATCCGCGCTCAGCAGTTGCTGCAAGAGGCGCAAGGGATTCAACTGTTCAGCGACGAAGCCCCACGGGTGTTGCCCGAATGGACCGGGATGAGCCCCTCGCTGCCGAACCTTGTGACACCTGAGTAAGCGTCGCAATGAACTCACTCCCGATCACCTCGTTAGCCGACACCGAGCCGCCGACCGCCGCAGCAGAGTTACCACGTCTGCCGTTCAGCTTTGCCAACCGGTTTAGCGTCGCGCTGAGCTGGGATCCGGCGGCTGAAGTGGCAACGCTTCATCACACCTCTTCCACACCGTTGACTGCGCTGCTTGAAGTCCAGCGGCTTATTCACCCCCTGCAACTCCAGCTGCGCCTGCAACACCTGGAACAAGAGGCTTTTAGCCAGCTGCTCAGCGAAGGCTACCAGCAGAGCAGCCAGGCCAATATGCAACTGATGGAGCAGATCGGCGACGAGGTGGACCTGTTCAAGCTGGTACAGGAGTTGCCGGAAAACGAAGATCTGCTCTCCGCCGAAGATGATGCGCCGATCATCAAGCTAATCAATGCACTGCTGGCCGAGGCGATCAAAGAGGGCGCGTCAGATATCCATATTGAGCCCTACGAAAAACGGCTGTCGGTGCGGCTGCGTGTCGATGGGGTGATGCGCGAGGTACTGTCGCCCAATTACAAACTGGCGGCACTGCTGATTTCGCGCATTAAGGTGATGGCCAAGCTCGATATCGCCGAAAAACGGGTACCCCAGGATGGCCGGGTATCGCTGAAAATTGCCGGCAGAGCGCTGGATGTACGGGTCTCCACCCTGCCCTCCAACAACGGCGAACGGGTGGTCATGCGCTTGCTCGACAAACAGGCGGCGGTCCTGGATATGATCCATCTGGGAATGCAGCCGCAGACCCTGGCCCAGTTCAAAAAATTACTGCGGCAACCCAATGGCATTATTCTGGTTACCGGACCCACCGGATCGGGTAAAACCACCACCCTGTACGCAGGACTGGGGATGCTCAACACCCGCGATCGGAACATCCTCACCGCTGAGGATCCGATCGAATACACCATCGATGGTATCGGCCAGACTCAGGTCAACACCAAGGCAGGCATGACCTTCGCCAAGAGTTTGCGCGCCATGCTGCGCCAGGATCCCGATATTTTGATGGTTGGTGAGATCCGCGACCTGGAAACCGCCGAAATCGCGGTTCAGGCCAGCCTCACCGGTCACCTGGTGTTATCCACCCTGCACACCAACAATGCCGTCGGCGCGATCACCCGCCTGCAGGATATTGGCGTAGGTTCCTACCTGATCGCCTCTAGCGTCAAGGGCGTTCTGGCGCAACGCCTAGTACGGCGACTCTGCCCTGCCTGCAAGCAATCCCACCCGCTCACCAGCGAAGAGGCCTCCCTGCTCGGTGATGCTAACCTAACCGGCAGCAACGCCTTCAAAGCGTCCGGCTGCAGCGACTGCAATCACACCGGCTATCGCGGTCGGATCGGTGTTTATGAGCTGCTGGTGATCGACGAAGCGCTGTCAGAACTGATTCACGCCGAGACCAGCGAGACCGAACTCTATCGCTACCTGCGGCAGCAGCTGGGCACGCTGCAGCACGAAGCCCGGGCCTTGATCAGCCAGGGCGTCACCTCGGTGGCTGAAGTCTCACGCTCTATCCGCAGCGATTAGGAGCTCTGATGACTGCTTATAACTACCGTGCCCTCGACGCCAAAGGCAGCGCCAAAAAAGGCACCCTGGAAGCCGACTCCGAACGCCAGGCACGGCAACAGCTGCGTGACCTGGGCCTGCTGCCAACGCAGGTGGATGCGGTCAGCGACCAAACCGAGCAGCAACATAAAACAGGCTTCAGACTCGAACTCGCCCTCTCCCGCAGCGATGTCGCACTCTTTACCCGCCAGCTCTCGACCCTGGTCGAGGCCAGTATTCCGCTGGAGGAGGCGCTGCATGCGATTACCCGCCAGACCGACAACAAGAAACTTAAAAGCACCGTACTGGCGATTCGTACCCGAATTTTAGAGGGCCACAGCCTCGCGGATGCCCTGTCTCAATTTCCGCGCAGTTTCAGCGAACTCTACCGGGCCATGGTCGCCGCCGGTGAACAATCCGGCAGCCTGGGGCAGGTGCTGATGCGTCTGGCCGAATACAGCGAGAACCAGCAGCAGATCCGCGGCAAGATCCAGGTCGCACTGATCTACCCTGCCGCCCTGACCACCGTTGCCACTGGCGTTATCATGCTGCTGATGACCTACGTGGTGCCCAAGGTGGTCGCACAGTTCGAACATATGGATCAGACCCTGCCACTGCTGACCCGTATCGTCATCACCCTCAGTGACGGCTTGCAGGCTTACGGCCTGCATCTGCTGGGCCTGATTATCGCGATCATCCTGCTGCTGCGCTGGCTGCTCAGCAAACCGGCCCTGCGCCTGGCGTGGCATCGCATGCAGTTGCGGATACCGTTAATTCGCCGTTTCATCCTGACCCAGCAATCGCTGCAATTTGCCCGCACCCTGTCTATTCTGGTCGGCAGTGGGCTGGATCTGATGCAAAGTTTAAATGTCGCCACCGCGCCGGTGACCAATCTGTTTTTGAAGCAGGCGGTGATCAACGCCACCGAACGGGTGCGCGAAGGCAGCTCATTAGCCAATGCGCTGGAACAATCGGGCTCGTTTCCGCCGATGCTGGTGTATATGATCGCCAGTGGTGAGCAGAGCGGCGAATTGGAACAGATGTTGGCCCGCGCCGCCGAGAACCAGCAAGCCGAGTTTGAAAACCGCGTTGCCTGGCTGGTCGGCCTGTTTGAACCGGTACTTATCCTGGTGATGGGCTGCGTGGTCCTGGCGATTGTACTGGCGATCCTGCTACCCATTCTACAAATGAATAATCTTACCGCGCTATAACGGAGTCTGAATTGTGAAACAGCACCTTTTCCCACAGCCAAAGAGCTCAAGCCCGCACCGGCACATTCATCAGCAAGGCTTCACCCTGCTGGAGATCATGGTAGTGATCGTGATTCTCGGCCTGCTGGTTGCCGTTGTCGCGCCCAATGTGCTGCAAAATCAGGACAAGGCGATGGTACAGAAAGCCCGCGCCGATATCGCCATCCTGGAGCAAGCCCTGGACCTGTATAAACTAGACAATTTCAGTTACCCCAGCACCGATCAGGGTCTCGAGGCACTGGTCAGCAAACCCAGTGGCACCCCTGAACCCAAACGCTACAACAGCAACGGCTACATTAAGCGCCTGCCCAGCGACCCCTGGGGCACCCCCTATCAATACCTGCAACCCGGCTCCAAGAACCCGACCGATATCTTCTCCCTCGGTGCCGATGGCGAGCTGGGCGGCGCAGAACTTGCCGCCGATATCGGTAACTGGGACTAAGCGGGCCTGAGATTAACGCGATGCGGATCTCCCCTCGCTCAACACCAGCCTCGGAGCGCAAAGATGCGACCATAAATCCGCACGGATCAAGCCGTCAGCCCCAGCGTGGCTTCACCCTGATGGAGCTGATGCTGGTGATCCTGATCATCGGTCTGATGGTGGCCACGGTGAGCCTGTCGCTGCCCGATTCAGCCAATCAACAGCTGCAAAAACAAGCCTCGCGACTGCATGCTCAGATCAACCTGGCCAGCCAGAAAACCGTGTTTCAAAACATCGATATCGGATTATTGGTCACAACAGACAGCTACAATTTTTATCATTTTGAGGGGGATCGCTGGACCCTGCTCGAACCCCAATCCCGATTTTCGCCCCGGCCGCTGCCTCCCGAGGCGTATTTCGAGCTGAGCCTGGACGGCCAACAGGTCAATTTAAAACAAGCGTCAGAGCCGCAGATACTGTTCCTTAGCGATGGCCAGATGAGCGACTTCCAGCTGGCCTTAAGCATCGATGCGCAAACCACGCACTTTAGCATCCGCGGCGACTTAAACGGCCAGACCACACTGACCGAATCCGGTCCGCAACCATGATTCAATCGATACATAATTGCGACCCTAATCCGCGCTTGGTTAATCCACCTTGTCGTCAGCAAGGCATGTCGCTATTGGAGCTGCTGGTAGCAGTGTTTATCTTCGCGGTCGCCGCTGGCGGAATGTTCAAAGTGATCGGTGAAAACAGCCGCCATACCGAGCAGCTGGAGCTGCGTTTTTTTGCCCAGCTTGCCGCCAATAACGCGCTGATCGAACTGCAACTACAGCCGCAATGGCCCAGTCTGGGCAAAGATACTCACGAGGTTGACCTCGGTGGGCGTCGTTTCAGCCTCAGCCGTAGGGTCGAAACCACCGACAACAAACTTGTCCGCAAAATCACCCTGAACGCCGCAATAGAGAGTGGTGACGGCACTCAACAACCGCCGCTGGCCGAACTTCAGGCCTTTATGGGGCCCACACCCTGATGCACCATCGCCCCCCTCAGCGCGGTTTCACCCTGATCGAGATGCTGGTCGCAGTCTCTCTGCTGGCTCTGCTGGGGCTGGCTTCAGCGCTGGCCCTCAACAGCGCGTTGCGCAGCCAAACGATCATTGGGGTAAAACAGGACGCACTGGAGCAGCTGCAGCGTACCCAGCGACTCCTCAGCCGTGATCTGCAACAGCTGCTACTACGCCCCAGCAGGGACGTGAGCGGTAATCCACTGGATATTGATCTGATCGCCTACCCGCAGCCAGACACGAGCAACAACGGTCTGATTTTACAGTTTTTCAAAACCGGTCGACGGCTGCTAAATCAAGCGTCGCCCAGCTCCCGCCTGGAACAGGTGCGCTACCGGGTTGAAGATGAGCAACTGCTGCGCGAAACCACCACCCTGCTAGACCCCTCCGGCAGCATCCCCTGGCATTCGGGCGTGCTGTTAACGGATATCTCCGAGATCGATTTGCGTTTTTTTCATCGCCAACAATGGCATAGTCAATGGCCACCGTTGAATCAAACTATCGGCGCCGCAGCCACCACGCGTCAACTTCCGGCAGCCATCGAGATCCGCTGGCAGACACCGAACTTTGTCGATGTCAGTCAGCTGATACTGATCCCGGGAGGCAGCTGATGCAGCGACCTCACCAACCGCACCGTAGGCAAAGATTGCAGCCTCACAGCTGGCCACCGCAACAACAGGGCACCACCCTGATCATGGTCGATGTCAGCCAGCTGATACTGATCCCGGGAGGCAGCTAATGCAGCGACCTCAGAAACCGCAACGCAACCAAAGGTTGCGGCTTCAGAGCCGTCCACCGCAACAACAGGGCATCGCCCTGATCATGGTGTTGTTGATCGTCGCAGTGGTCAGCATCGTCGCCACCCAGACCAGCAGCCGGATTCAGTTCGAGATCCAGAAGGCGCAAAATCGGCAGCAGTACCAACAGGGCTACTGGTATGCACTGGGTGCCGAGCGCCTGGCCAGAGGCTTAATCGAGGCGGCTAAAAAGGATCCGACAGTGCATCTGGACCAAGCCTGGGCCAACACCTTCCTGACCTATCCGATAGACGGTGGCCTGATGTCGATTCAGATCAGCGACCAGCAGACCTGCTTTAACCTCAACGCCCTCTCGACCCTGAACACCCCCGAGATCAACCAGCCGCAACTGCCGCTGCTGCAACGCCAGCTGACCCAGCTGTTAATCGAGCTGGACGCCGATCAGAATCAGATTCCGCAACTGATCGAGCCGCTACTGGACTGGCTTGACAGCGACACCCTGCCCACGGGCTATCAGGGCGTCGAAGACCTCCACTACAGCTCGCTCACCCCCGCCTACCTGCCCGCCAACGGCGCTTTGAGCGATATTAGCGAGCTCGGGCTCATCGACGGATTCCGCCCCACCGACCCGCAGCAGCGTGAGTTTCTCGAACGCCTGCAGCCCTACCTCTGCACCCTGCCCAGCGATACCACCGTGATCAACATCAACACCCTGCCAGCGGATCGCGCCCCCTTGTTAGCGGCCCTGTCCGAGGCTAAGATCTCCGCAGAAGATATTCAGGCGCTGTTGGAAGATCGCCCCGCCGACGGCTATGCCGATGTCAACGCGTTCTGGGACCTGCTGCCCGCACCTGCCAGCGGTCAGCCGCCCCTCGACCAGAGCCTCAAAAACTCCCTGGCGGTGACGTCCGAGTTTTTCCTGGCCAGGATTCAGATCAGCTATTACGATGCCAACCTGATTCTATACAGCTATATAATGATGACCGCCGACCAGCCTACCACCTACCAGCGCCGTTACGGGGGCCCTAATGAGTGAACGCCTGCTACTGAGATTAGGAATTACTGCCGATCAGCCGGTACATTGGCTGCACTGGGATCAAAGCCAACAGAAGGTGCTCGATCAAGGCCAGCTGGATGGGCTTTCCGAACTCCGTCAGCTCACCCCGCTGGCGATCCGCATCCCCAGCTATGCCCTGGTCTCCAACGCTGCGGTACTCACCACCGAGGTGCAGCTGCCTAACGACAGTCGGGCGGCTCGGGAAGCCATCCCCTATCAACTCGAAGAGCAGTTATGCGAGGAGATCGAAACGCTGCACTTTGTCACCGGCGCCGCCCTGGCACCCGGCCGCTACCCGGTCGCCGTCGTCGCTAAAACCCTGATGGATCTCTGGCAACAGGGGTTGATACAGGCAGGTATTCCGATTCAGGCGCTGCTCGTCGATGCCCAGTCGATCGCCACCCAGGCGGGGGCCGTGCAGTTGGTCGAGCTGCTGGATCAAACCCTGATCCGGCACGCCGATGGCCAGAGTTTTTCCATTCCTAGCACTCAGGCTGACGCGTGGCTGACCCTGGTAGAAAACCAACTGGGCCAGAGCGTTGAGTCGATTTTGGAGACAGGCCACCTCGACCTCAACAAGGATAAGGGACTGGCAACACTGGCAAGCTGCTTTGCCCCCGAAACCGCCATCGATCTGCTGCAGGGCGGCTACAAACTCAAAGATCCGGTCAAACAGCTGCTGCGCGCCTGGAAATTGCCCGCCCTGTTGCTGGGGCTGGCTCTGTTACTCGAGGGGGGGCAGCTGCTATGGCAGCAGCAGCAACTCAAGCAACACAAACAACAGCTGGAGCAGCAGATCAGCGATCTGTTTAGCGCGACCCTACCGGGTAGCCGACGGGTCAATCCTAAGGTGCAGCTCGACACAGCGCTCAACCAGCTCAAGCAACGCAGCCAGGGCAGTGATTTTCTGCGCTTGCTGCAGCAGGCACTACCTGCCTATACGAGCAGTAACGGCTTTAAGATCCAGAATATGGCTTATCAGGCGCAGACCCAAACCATCACCCTGGAGTTACAGGCAAACAACCATACCGCGCTGGAAAGCTTCATTGCCAAGCTATCGCAGCAGAATCTGGATGCCCAGATCCAGCGCTCGCGGCAACAGGGCGGACAGGTCAGTGCACAGCTCAGTATCAGGGGAGAAAAATGATGTTTAATCGCTGGTACCTAAGCCTGAGCGATCGCGAAAAAATGCTCTTTGCCGTTGGCAGTTGCGTCACCGTCATGCTAGTGCTGTTACTACTCGTCTGGCGCCCCCTAAACAGCAGCACGCAACAGTTAGAAGGTGCCATTAACAGCAAAGCCAGACAGCTGGCCGAGATGCAGCGAACGGTTCAACAGATCGAAATCTATCGCAACAAGAGCAATAACGCGGCGATAACCGGATCACTGCAGCAGCGTGTGACCCAAACTGCGGCGGCACTAAAAATAGGCCTCACCCGGCTGCAAAGTAACAACGAGCAGACCCTGCAACTGTGGCTGGACCGGGTCGAGTTCAACAGCCTGTTAAGGATGATCGACCGTCTATCACAGCAAGGAGTCGCACTGGACAAGCTCAACCTGGAACCGCTCCCGGAAGCGGGATACAGCAAGGCCCGGCTGACACTGATAGAGCGTTGAGCGCTGATAGTTAACTTAAGGCTACCTGATTACCCATGATCTTCAGCCATCACCGCGACATGTGATGCGCATACGTCTGCTTCTTTTGTGGGTCAGGCTTCGGCCTGACGCAAGCAGCACCCTGATCGGAAACAACTCAAACCCACGAAGAAACATCGAATTTTTTTGGGTGTTTCATCCCGACACAGGCAGCCGCCTGGGGGTTCTGTCAGAATGAAACCGACCCACATGGATGTGGGAAGTGCTTGAAATGCAGGAGCATTTTCAGGCTGACCCACATAAACCAACACCTCCCAGCCTGCATCTCTCTTTTGTGGGTCGGGCTTCAGCCTGACGCATGCAGCACCCTGATCGAAAACAACCCAAATTCACGAAGGAATATTGGTTTTTTTGGGTGCGTCATCCCGACATAGATAACCCCCTGTGGGTTCTGTCAGAATGAAACCGACCCACAGGGATGGGTCCATATATGTGGGAAGTGTCTTAAATGCAGGAGCAATTTCAGACCGACCCACAGGGATGAGCGAAGTGTCTTAAATGCAGGAGCAATTTCAGCCAGACCTACAGGGTTAATGAAAGAATAGATCGGCTGCATCGTGGCTGAGCTTTGTGGGTAATCAGGACCGTACTGACCGCTTAGGTTACTAGAAGCCTTGCACGACGCGGTCTTCCCAGGGCGTCGCGGCACAGCGTTTGCTCATCGGATTCTTGCTCCGCTGAGTCCAAAAACTTTGCCTCGTAGGTAGCCGCCGACACCGGACGGCTAAGCAGGAAACCCTGCACGTAGGTGCAATCCTGCGCTTGCAACATCCGCAACTGGGTCGGCGTCTCGACCCCCTCGGCGATGATCCGCAATTTGAGCCGAGTCGCCATGGCAATGATGGTGCGTACAATTTCCAGATCGCTCTCACTGGATTCGAGATCACGGACAAAGGCGCGATCAATCTTCAGGTAATCGAGCGGAAAGGTCTTTAGATAACTCAGCGATGAGTAGCCCGTACCAAAATCATCGACAGCAAAACGCACCCCCGATGCCTTAATTTCGCGCAGCTGAGACAGGGTAACTTCGGCATCTTGCATCAGCACGGTCTCGGTGATCTCCAAAACCAGCGACTCAGGATCGATACCGCTTTGCGCGATGATCGTATTTAGCTTGCCGGACAGGTCGTTGTCACGAAACTGCAGCGCAGAAAGGTTGACACTGATTTTCCCGGGATCGTAGCCCTGTTCTTTCCAGATCCGCCACTGGTTACAGGCCTCTGCCAGCACCCAGTCGCCAATAGCCAGGATCATCCCGGTGCTTTCGGCGACGGGGATAAACTCCAACGGAGAAACCAGGCCCCACTCAGGGTGCTGCCAGCGTATCAGCGCTTCCATGCCGATCACCCGACCGCTGGACAGGTCCAGTTGCGGCTGGTAGTAGAGCACGAACTCCTGATTAGTCAGCGCGCGACGCAGATTATTCTCGATATCCAGGCGCCGCAGGGCAGAGCTGTTCATTTCGGCGGCAAAGAAACTGAATTGATTTTTACCCCGGGCCTTGGCACTGTAGAGGGCGGTATCGGCGTTTTGAACCAGCAACCGAGCATCGGCGCCGTTGTCCGGATAGATCGAAATGCCGATACTCAGGGTCGTGAAAACCCCATGTTCTCTGACCTGAAACTCCTTGCTGACGCGTCGTTGGATACGCTCGGCGACCTTGCCCGCATCGATAGGATCGGCGACATAGGGTAGCAGTATCAGGAACTCATCCCCGCCATGACGGGACACCGTCGGCGTCAACAGCCCCTGCCCCACCGGCGAGATCACATCGGAGTCCCTGAGCGTCTGCACCAGTCGGGCACTCACCTCTCGCAGCAGCTCATCACCGATATCATGACCCAGAGAATCGTTGATCTGTTTGAAGTTATCCAGGTCCAAAAACAGCACCGCGAGATGATGCTTCTGGCGCAGCGCAAATTTAACCCCCTGCACCAGACGGTCATTAAACAGGGTGCGGTTGGGCAGCCCGGACAGGGTGTCGTAAAAGGCCAGCTTATGGATCTTCTCTTCTGCCAGCTTGCGGGCGGAGATATTGGAGGCGATCAGCAGCAAGCCCTGATCGGCGTTGTTATCGATCCGGTTCAGCGAGGCCAGCACGGGGATCCGGTGTCCCTCGCTATTGCGCAGGTCACGCTCAAAGTGTCCGTCACTATTAACCGGAATAAAATCTGCCAGAGATTTACCACCATTCTCCAGCAACGCCGCGACTGGTGTGTCTAATAGCTCAGTTTCTGCATAGCCCAACTGCTCACAGGCAGCGCGATTGACCTTCTTGATCAGCCCCCCGGCATCGGTGGTGATCAGAATATCTTCCATAACCTGGAGAATATTTTCGGTATACCCGTGCGCGTCCTGCAACGCAAGCTGGTTCTCCTTGAGCCCCTGCGTCATCTGGTTGAACGCTTGAGCCAACTGCCCCAGCTCATCCTGACTGCGCAGCGGCACTTGGACGGAGAGATCACCCTCGGCGATGGTATTGGCAGCGTCCCTGAAGCGTCGGAGCGGGATGAGAATATGTACCATGTTACTGCGCACCATATTGATACCCAGCAGCAGCATCAGCAGCACACCGATCATCAGTATATACAGGTGCTGCTGGATAGCACCGCGGACCTCTTGGGTGCGTGCATCTATCTTTTGAGTTTCATGGTCGATGGCGGCTTGAGTCACCGCTAAAAATTGCCGTTCTGCCTGTTCGAATTCCTCTTTAAGCTCTAACAAGGCTGCGCTGCTTTGACTGGCCGCCAAAGCCCCAAAAAACGCATCACTAAGCTGCACCAGATAGAGTGCATCTTCGTTGACTGTAGAGGCAAGCTTGCGATCATCGGGGAAATCTCGCGCGACCAGCGCTGTATACTCGGCCATGGCCTGGCTAAGCAGCACCCCCCCCTGTTCGGCTAATTCCTGCTCTTCTTCACCCGCACCCGCACCCGTATCGATCGTCAGATAATGAAGCAACCCGGCCTCAGAGGTCGATGCCACAATGCGCAGGGCACCCTGCTGAAGCGCATTAAGACTCGACAGTAAGGGCAGGCTGTGCTGATTGAGTAGTTGGTACTCCTGTTGGGTGCGCTGATTGTTCTGATAAGAGAAAAACCCAAACAGCAACACCACCATGGAGATAATAAAATAGGTAAACAAAAACCGAGGCAATAATTTCATTCAGCGCACTTCATTGGAGCGACCGAAAACATCGCATAACCGCTAATAAAAGGTGGCATTATACCTAAAAACCAACAAAAAGCCTGCCTAACAAATCGCGCACAGCTCACATCTACTCAGCCAGACGCCCCCCTGCCCAATAACCCAATAACCCAATAACCCAACACTCATTGTGCCGCAACAACCGAAGTAACCTACTCGGTCTATCCGCTATCTTTTCCATCCGTGATAAAGTGCAGCCTACGACATTAATGACAACTTTTGAGGCAGCATGAACCCCTGGACAGTACTCGGTAAAACAGAGATCCCTAACGGTGGCGGCGAGCTCAAACTGTCGCGCCGAGGCGCAGAGTTTTCCATTCGCCTCTCCGGTGTGCGTGGCGAGCTGATGAACAGTCGCGCGCACGGCTCTGAGGAAGCACTGGCAGAGCTGGGCTGTGCTCACCTCAAATCAACGCCTGCCGCTCAGGTATTAGTGGGAGGCTTGGGCATGGGTTTCACCCTTGCCGCCGCGCTGAAAGCGGTTCCGGCGTCGGCACAGGTCTGGGTGGCCGAGCTACTACCCGCCGTGGTGGAGTGGAACCGGGGCCCCTTAGGTGAGTGTGCAGGAGAGCCGCTACAGGACCCGCGGAGCCAGATTCATATCGGCGATGTAGCCGATCTGTTCCAAAACCACCAACCCCGCTACGATGCCATCCTGCTCGACGTCGACAACGGCCCCGAAGGCTTGACCCAGACCGACAATCACCGGCTTTATTCGCATTCAGGATTAGACGCGATGTACCGGTCGTTACGCAGCGGAGGCATACTTGCCATCTGGTCGGCGTTCCCTGATCCTGCATTTGTTCAGCGTCTGAAAAAAACCGGGTTTAGCGCCCGTACCGAGACGGTCAGAGCCCGCCCCGGAAAAGGCAGTCGGCACACGATATTTTTGGCTAAAAAACAGCGCTGATTACCCACCCGATCCAGAGTGTGCTTCGATAGCCACAGCCGGAGTAGCCGCTTGCCTGCGAACTCGCAGCGATCAAAAATCAGCTCTATGATTAATCTCAGCGCCAGCCTTTCTCCAAAAACATCAACCAAGGTACAATACCCGGCAACTTGATGCTCAGGAGGCTGACCGAGAATAGCGACCATAGCGAGGGCGCTGTATTTTGAGTCAGATTTATCATTCATTGGCGAACAATAGTGGCTATTTATGCCCAAAATGAACGTGAAATCTGGCCCCTTTCTAAGTTAAGCGAACCGAATTGTCCGCACGATGGCATGGATACAGGAAGTAGCGCAACGCAGGAGCGGTTGCCAGCAGGCCCGTGTTAAGACCGACAGGCTCCTATAGACGTCAAACGGCCTGACCGCTTCTCATTTCAACTACGCCGTACAGGAACCGATGGATAGCAGCAGTTTTACTGGATTACTCAACAACGCCGCCCTGTTAATCGCTCTGGGTGTGATTTATGACGCCTTAGGGTTAGACGCGGTCGTTAACCAAACTAAACGCCAACTACTATCCGGCTTACTGGTCGGTGTACTCGGCCTGGCGGTCATGAACACCGCCTGGGAGCTTGCACCCGGACTTATCTTCGATACCCGTTGGGTCCTGATCAGCCTGTGCGGGCTGTTTTTCGGTACCGTACCGACCCTCATTGCCGCCACCATAATGGTCGCTCAACGCCTTTATATAGGAGGAGCCGGGGGGATGGTCGGCTCGCTGGTTATCATTATTCCAGCCTGCATCGGCCTGGTATGGCGCTATGCAAGCGAACGCCTCCATCAACCCCTGGATTGGCTCCGGCTATACCTGTTCGGACTGCTGATCCAGCTATGCGTCCTGAGCCTGTTACTGCTAATGCCCGTAAGCCTGCGCTTTACCATCATCGGCGAGCTGTGGCTCCCTTTAATAACGATATTCCCCGTCGGTACCATGCTGCTGGGGCTGGTCCTGCGCCGCCAGCGCGACCGCCGTAAAGCCGAACGGGAACTCATTGCAAGCCAGCACCTGCTGGACCGCGAAAGAGGCCTGCTGCGCGGACTGGTGGATTCTCTTCCCGACCTGATCTCCTTCAAGGATACCCAGGGACGTTATATGGGCTGCAACCAGGCATTTGAACGTTATACCGGCCTTAGCGAAGCGGAACTTATCGGCAAGACCGAGCAGCAACTCACAGCCACCGCCAACCCCTCAGACCTGACCGAACTGGGTGATAGCGAGCTCAGCACATCGCAAAAACCCCACAACCACGAAGAGTGGGTCACCTATCCGAATGGTAGCCAGGTGCTCCATGAAACCCTCAAGACCAGATTCCACGGCCAGGACGGCACCCTGTTCGGACTGGTGAGCGTCAGTCGCGACATCACCGAGCGCAAGACTGCCGAGGAACAGATTCGCAACCTGGCTTTTTACGACCCGCTGACCCAACTGCCTAACCGGCGGATGCTGATGGACCGGTTGCAACTGACGATTTCAGCCAGCGCGCGGAGCCATGACCATGGCGCACTGTTTTTTATCGACCTCGACCATTTTAAAACCCTCAACGATACCCAGGGACACAATGTCGGCGATCAACTGCTGATCGCCGTTGCGGCGAGACTCAGCGACTGCCTCAGAGATGTGGACTCGGTGGCCCGCCTGGGTGGCGATGAGTTCGTGGCCATGATTTGCAACCTGGGTAGCGAAAAGATCAGCGCTGCTGGGACCGCTGAAGGTATCGCCGAAAAAATTCGGCTGTCGCTCTGCGAGCCTTATCAGCTCAATACGGCCCTCGCATCCGCCCCCAAACAACTATTACTGTATCACTGCACCCCCAGTATCGGCATCAGCCTGTTCCGATCCGACCTGGGTAACCGTGATGAGATCCTGAAGCAGGCCGATGTCGCCATGTATCAGTCTAAGGCGGCAGGCCGCAATACGATTCGATTCTTTGACCCGGAGATGCAGGCCTCACTGGAGAAAAACAGCGCGCTACTGTCCGATCTGCACGACGCCATTAGCGGCGATCAACTGGAGCTCTTCTACCAGGTACAGATCGACCAACACCAGGGGATTTGCGGTGCCGAAGTATTATTGCGCTGGCACCATGCAACCCGAGGCATGGTGTCTCCGCTTGATTTCATCCCCCTAGCTGAGGAGAGCGGACTCATCATCCCCATCGGTCGCTGGGTGCTGATCACGGCGTGCCAGCAGCTAAAAATCTGGGCGGCCCAGGAGTCTCGAAAGGACTGGCAGATAGCCGTCAACGTCAGCGCTCGACAATTTCAACAGCCACGTTTTGTCGAAGAGGTGCGGGACATCATTGCCGCCGCAACAATCGACCCGGCCCGGCTTAAACTGGAATTAACCGAAAGCCTGGTACTGGACGATGTGGAACGAACCATTGCGACCATGCAGCAACTCAACCAACTGGGGGTCCAGTTCTCGATGGACGACTTTGGCACCGGCCAGTCATCCCTCTCCAACCTCAAACGCCTGCCGCTGCAGCAGTTGAAAATTGACCAATCCTTTGTCCGCGACATCACCACCGATCCCGATGATGCCGCGATCGTGAAGGCAATTATCAGCCTGTCTCAAAGCCTCAAATACGACGTCATTGCGGAGGGGGTAGAAACCGATGAACAGCGCCAGTTCCTGTATGATAACGGCTGCAGCCATTATCAGGGATACCTGTTCAGCCGCCCATTGCCGGTGTCAGAATTTGAAGCCCTGGTGGAATCGGGTTCGCTATTAGCGGGCTCAGCGCCGACTGCTGCGATAGCAAACGCTTCGACCCTGCACCCATGAGCAGCACTGATCGACCAGGATCGAAAAATGCTGATTCGCCACCTTTGATCGCTACAGTTAAGCACCAACAGTCGCTACAAGCCAGAAAGTAAGTTCTGCCGATTTGCCCCCGTTAATAGAACGGCAAGAAGCCCTCGCCTGAATCCGATCCCGTCGCTGACCATGTACCTGCAGCAGGCACCCGACAGGAGAATCCGTTGAACACTATCACCTGTTAGCGCACTACAAGCTGTTAACGATAGAAACTAAGCTTCGCGTGGCTTATTACCCAACGTAATATGCTTGGGGCCTGCCAGGTTAGCCTGACCACTGACACCGGAATTGATTACCTGGATCTCCCCACCCGCTTTCAAGAAAGCGGCGGTCTGCTCCTGGATAGACAGCGTGGTTTCAGTTTGCGCTGCTTTTTTCTTTTTTGAAACGGTGGTCTTCGCTACGGTTGCGACCATGATAGTGCCTCGAGGGTTAGAAAATCAGCCCTACATCATACAGGATTCTGGCGCAACATGTTGGAGTAGTTTAAACCTTGAAATAATACCCAAAAGGTCCGAACAGCGCGCTCGGGTCGAAGCCTCTGCTCCACACCGCAGCTCTTCACCGCTGCTGCTCAGTACATCCAAAATCCAAAGCCCGACCCGCGCCATGGACTGGCAGAAAACGTATC
>JBALTG010000010.1:0-59590 GCA_036964625.1 Motiliproteus sp. | reverse complement strand
GTAATTAGTCATCAGTTTTGATTGTGAAATGTTGGCGCCCGTACCAGCGCTGATCCTCTCTATCATTTTCGATCAGGTAGGAGTTTTCCCCGAGTCCTTTGACCTGATAAGCGGAGCTAGCGGTCAACTGATCTTCAAAACCATCGTTACGAACACATTCAATTAGCATTATTATACCTCGTTGGTACGGCCTATTTTTGCTTGCTGACCAGCACCTTAATTCGTATTGCCGTTTTTTAATGACCTCTATGGATCGAAACGACGCTTTAGTTAGCACCCATGATCCCTGTTAACCTAGGCAGGTTACCCTAGGATTAATCCCTATGTAGGGACTATATCCGAACGCATCAACCTGATACTTGATGGAGGTCAAGTTCACACTTTTAAGGGATATAGGGGAGTGAAGTGTGACTTTGGGGCCTCTTTCAAGCGCACTTCAGGATAGCCCCCCAGCACCAGGGTCTTCTCCTTGTCGAGTAACCGGTGCTTGAACCACCAATACAGCGGGCCGGTGCTCTTAACCCGCAGATACAGCCCCTTGCCGTCACTGAGCTTGTAATCTTTTTCTATCAGCCATCACAGCGACAAGCTATGGGCATACACGCTCGCGAGAATAGAGCGGCTGCATCATGGCTGAGTTTTGCGTGTATTCAGGAAAAACATTAGATTTCAGGTGGGTATTGCTGGATGACTACAGACAAGAGTATCGGCAGAATTAGCCAGATATGGCTATATATTGGACTTTAATGGATGTATTCAGACCCGGAGTCTACCGAATAACCACTGTAAGTATTTGATCTAAAGTAGAGTCATTTAGACTCTTGCGGTTAGGTGCCCCCAAAAGTGCCCCCAAATAAAATTCCTACCTCACCAACGATACCGATTGACTACGCCCTACTATCAAGGACAAACAGACTTTTCTCCTGGAAAATGTATAATCCAATCTCACGCCGTATCGCTTGGCTCAAGCAATCATATTTCCATCAATCTCTGTCAGCGACATTCAGAGTAACCGCTTAAAATGGATTCGTAAGCATGCCTACCTATACCAAATTTAACGCTTCATTGCTTACTTCATTCCTCCTCTTCGCTACACCTGTTGTGGAAAGTAGGGAGCTGGATACCGAGTCTATATACGAAGCCTCTAAAGACGCTATAGTTTACGTTGTCGCTACCAACAAGAAAGGCGAAACGTCATCGTTTGGGACAGGTTTTTTTATTGACAAACAAGGACTTATACTGACAAACGAGCACGTAATACCCGAAGCTAATACAATCTACATCTATTACAAAACGAACGGAAAAACTGTTCCAGCCATCCTTATTGCATCAGATAAAAATGCTGATATCGCATTATTGAAGACCTCAATTTCAGCACCGTTTTTGCCCCTAGATATAAGTGAAGTACGAATAGGTCAAAAAATAATCGCCATCGGAAATCCTAAGGGGCTATCACGTACTATATCAACCGGCATCGTAAGCTCTTTAAGAGACGATGACGGTATCAATAAAATTCAAATAACAGCCCCGATATCAAGCGGTAGTAGCGGAGGACCACTTATCAATGAAGATGGAAAAGCGATCGGAATTACAACTGAAGGATTAGTAGACGCACAGAACTTAAACTTCGCTATTCCCGTAAGCTACATATCAAAATTAAAAAAAGGGAAGTTTACATATTTACTGAAAAATAATATGCAAGAACCTGAGCTGCCCACAACCATCGCCACAACTGGCATCTCTAATAAACCATTATTTCCTGATGCGAGTGCAAAGCTGTCTATAACTTCTCATAAAAATATTTTGAAGAAAGACACCTCATGGAATGATAGATCCAAGGCGAAAGCGTGGTATGAAAAAACTAAAGTAGCGGTTCAGGCTGAAATGTGGTCCGAAGTGATTCGAACATCCAACGTTGCTTCCAACCTACACCCACAATTCATTGATCCATATATCGATAGAAGCGTCGCCTATATCTCACTTGGCTTTATGGCTAAGGCAAGAGACGACTTAGCGATTGCATTGATGATCGATAACAAAAACCCTTCTGTAAACAACAACCTAGGAGTTGTATATCAAGATGCAGGACATCTAGACCAAGCAACAAAGTTTTACGAAACATCTTGTTTTGGTACTTTCCAACTCGGGTGCGACAATTTCAAGGCGATTTCAGGCTATTATCCAGCGGATAAATCAGAGTATTTTACAAAAAAATCCTCTGAGTACTTCGACGCAGGCGAGTATGATTTAGCCTATTCCTTTGCTAGTGAAGCGATTGCAACAGATATTGCAAATGTAAGAGGGTTCATTATTAGATCAGCAGCCGCAACGATGCAAGACAGGCTAGAACAAGGCCTTAGCGATGCATCCAAAGCTATTGAGCTTGATCCGGATTCGGCTACTGCGTACAACAATAAAGGCTTTGCTTTACACAAAATGGGGCACCTAAACGATGCAAAGCTCGAGTATTATATATCATGCGGAATGGGCTTCGAGCTAGCGTGTAAAAACCTATCTGAAATCGAATAACTACTTTCGACAAATATCACCTACCACTAGCACCGTTAAGTATTTTATCGCTCTTCTGGCAGGCCAACCCAGTCGATTGTCATCCCTTCCATACAGACTTAAGTTTTTGTCGCTAGCGGCCACTTATGCAGCCGTACAGCCCCTCTACAGTAAATGCAGATACGCAGCCATGTGTTGATTCCACTGCCGCTCTAGCGCCTGGTAACGAGCATGTAAGCGGTTAAAGGTCTTCCCGTGCATCCCCTTCTTTTTGCCCCAGTCTTCCCCGTCGTCGTAAAACGTACCGAGTGTCACTTTTTTTTACACCCGAGCACCTAAATAAAATATAACTGTTTAAAAACAACGTACTAATAAATAGGCTTGTTTTTTGCAATGTTATATTTTGCTTAACCGATATCAACAGCTTAATGAAAAATGACAAGGTTACCCTACGGTATCAATGGATTGATCCATAGCGCCGAGCAAGGGTTTTGGAACTGTTATTAGAGGTAGGGCGGTTTGAATGATATTCAGACGGTCCAGGAGTTGTCGTATATGCAGCCTGAAAAAAGTAACTTAGCTCAGCTATTCCGACAGATATATTCGATCCGATTCGCCGATACCGAAGCACTCCGTCAATCTTCGTTCAAATTACGCCATGACGTTTACTGTGATGAGAAGGGGTGGGAAAAAATATCTGACAGCGGGCTGGAGGTTGATTGTCATGATCTGCAAGCCGCGCACTGTTTGATTCAACACCGGCAAACAGGAGAATTTGTCGGCACGGTTAGGCTCGTTGAAGGAGGTCATTCTAAGGATTTGCCCTGTGTGACGCATTTGAAGCAACAGGGGGTGTTGACGGCTGATTCTGACCAGCTCTTTTCTGCCAGTACCGGTGAATTATCGAGGTTAGCAATCCCCGCTTGCTACCGGGGTGGTCTTGGCCAAGGTATTGTTTCCAATGATCAACCTGCAGGTCTAAATAACCTCCTAATATTGGCAGGGTTAGTTCTGGCATCACTCGCGATAGCTGAACTGAAGTACTTGGAAAACGTACTCATCTTGGGAGAGACTCGCGTAAGGCGAGTATTGGAAAGACATGGCCTCGCTATTGAACCTGTCAGCGAGACCATCGAGCTTAACGGGGTCAGAAGACTGCATTGCCTCAAAATGAATCAATTCAATGCCAACTTTAGTCCCGAAATACAGGGATTTTATCAATGGATCAAGGGTTATCTAGAGGGGATCGTACCTTCCGGTTCCTGCAGTTTTAGCACTTCTAGTGAACCCAGGTTGATCCGCGTATAGAAACATTAAGTTCATGGTGCGCCGATACTGGCCGGTTAGGTCTCATATATTAGAAGTCTAGAAGGTTACCGGCCGCCTTTAGCCTTGCTACAGCAAATGCAGATACTGTCCCATATGTTGGCACCAATGCTGTTCCATCGCCTCATAGCGGGCGTGTAAGCGGTTAAACGTGCTCCAGTGCATTCCCTTCTTTTTGCCCCAGCCCTCGCCGTAGTCGTAATGCTCAAAGATCCGCTCGCCTAGCTTGTGCTTCTGGCTTATCAGCCTTTCTATGCGACTTTCATTCTGTGAAGCGTAGGGCAGTTGGTAGCAGTGGCGGCACAGGAATAGCGTACCGTGGCCGCTTAATATGCCAACGCGTCGATCACAACGTGGGCAGAGGAACCACAACCGTTCTCCGCCGTAGTGGCAGGGGGTGCGATCAAACCAGATGCTTTGCTTTACTGACTCCCATTCCTCGCCGTGTGACCGGCTTTTGAAATTGAGCTGTAACAGATGTTCAAAGCATTGGTAGTTGATGCTGCCGTCGGGTTCGCCTCTACTTGACCAGCTCAGGCTACCGCCGCGACCGGCTTTGAGTAGTCCTTGCTTTGTCATATAACGAATGTCGATCCGTCGGGTTTGTTCTAGGGTGGTTCCCGTGTTCCACCGGCACCAGTTGCCGCTACCCTTGCCACCCATAATTACCTCCTGTTTTATTCACCGAAATCATTAGGCAAACTCGACTTTTAATCATCCTGTTTAACCTCTGAGGCTGTGTCACTCAGTTGCTGCGTAATCCGCTAACCAGTCATCGGTGGTTTGCTCTATTGGCTTCATAGGGAGTGATAGAGGGTTAACATCTACCCGTGAAACCGCATTACCTTTTACCGTATTACCGTAGCTATCAGCGCCCGTAGCTGGATCTGGCTGAAAACCAGGTGATACAACGGGTGGCGCGTTTTTCTTGTCCGGCTTGCTTGTCTGGCAGTTGTCCGGCGTTTGTCTGGAATTTGTCCGGGGTTTGTCTGGCGATAAATCTATATCGAAAGCGGCTAACAGCTGCTGATGCGTCAGTGAGAGCGGTTGTATTGAGCTGCAATCTAACCGGCTGCCTTTGCTGGTATTGGCAATGAACAGAATGCCTTTTAGCTTTCCCATATAGTCATGTAATGACGAAAGCCTTGGCGGTTGTTTGAGGCCAGTGCTTAACCAAAATCGATAGAGGTGGCTTTTCTTCCCCACCCTGAATTGACCGTTAGGTAAGGGGCTACCCGCCTTGGCTGTTTTTATGTTTCTAGCGCGGTCTAACTCAGCATTAAAAATAGCGTAGCGGTCAGCATTGGTTAGCAGGCTAATACATTGTAGTGTTACCCCACCGACCATCTTAGGACCATATCTGCCGGTACTGTAGGATTCATAGCTCAGCGCATCGATGCCGGTTTGCTTCAAAATATCAGCAACAAGAATCTGATAATGCTGCTGTAACCAGCCGTCCGGTATAGGCGCATTGCTAGCGGATTCAAGGCACAACCGCCCCTGATCAACACGAAGCAGATGCCCTTTAGCCAGAATTGCTTTGACGCTTGGCACGGTTAGTCACCGCTAATGATGCGAGTCTTGTCTGTCAGCAGCTCAATAGACTGCGGATCGCCTTCTGGCACCCCTTGCTGGTTATTCACCAACTCAATAGCCTGCAATGGACTTTCGGCATCGATAGCCACGGTAAATGATTGCTGCTGTGTGACTTCAACCAAGTAGTGCTGGCTCATGCCTCACCCCCATTGCTTAGATCTACCAGTAATTGGCGAATATCTTCACAGCGCCAAGCGGTGGTTCTTGGGCCTAATTTAACGGCTTTGGGAAACCGCCCTGACGCGACACCACTCCACCATGTCGATTTTCCGACCGGAACAAAGTGAAGGACTTGGGGTAGGCGCAGAAAGCCGATTGCGGGGATAGTTTGAAAGTGGTCTGTAATGGCCATATCAGTTCCTTAATGGATAAACACTGATATGCGATTATATATATGATTTTATTGATTAAAATATAGCTCTCGTACGGAAAATATATTTCTCGTACGAAGTACGCATTACTTTTTTCTCCTTCCTGGTCTTGTGGCGTAATTTGGTGCTACTTCTCGAAGATGTTTTTTCAGGCCATCGGCAGTCGCAGGCAGACGATTTAGAATTATCTCGTTAAATTCCAGCTCTTCCTTATCATTTCCAGTGTATGACGAAGCTGCTTGGTGTATTAGTGAATAGACATCTTGGCAGACATCGCTCAAAGATTTTTTTTCATCAACATCTTCTTCCCAGATTTCTATAGCAGCTTCTTTTGCAGCACTTGATATGACTTGTTGCTCCATCTTTTTTTCTAAGAATGGAAATTCTCTATCAAACTTGTTGGCGATAAAAGATACAGCTTGTTTATGACTGATGGAGCCGAGTTCTTGCGTTGCGACACCAAGATAGAACATTGCAGAGGCAATTCTTTCTACATCCTTACTGGCTAATGCTTCCTTTGCGATAGACTCATAAAGATCAACTATCCTCCACTCCGTATCATCATCAAAGCTAGATTCGGTGGCCGCCCTCTTCTGAGCTAAATATTCGAATATTTCCTTAGACTCTATCTGATGAACTGACTTTTTACGCCAAGGTGCGTCAGTAAAAAGTTCCATACGATGTAGGCTATCCATCAAACATTTCCTCCCGCTTTAAAGTGCAAGACATTACCACTCAACGCCGCCGCCCGTAGCTGATCGAGATAATCCGCCCATTTCTGCATCATATCTATGCGTTGCGGTAGGTGTTTGGTGCGGTTGTAGGCGCGGTCATTGGCATCCTTTACCGCGTGGGCTAACTGGTGTTCGATCCAGTCGATACGAAAGCCCAACACCTCATCCAGCAGAGTCCTGGCCATCGCTCTAAAGCCGTGGGCGGTCATCTGGGTGTTGTCGAAGCCCATTGTTCGCAATGCCACCCTTACGCCGTTTTCCGATAGCGGGCGACTGGCTCCTCTGGCCGATGGGAACACGTAGCGGTGGCGACCGGTCAGCAAATGCAGCTCGTTGAGGGTTTCGAGGGCTTGGCGGCAGAGGGGGATAATGTGCGGCTCTTTGATCTTCATCCGCTCGGCGGGTATTTCAATCCGGTTTTGATCCCAATTCAGATCGGCCCACTCCAACGAGCGCAGTTCGCCGGGGCGACAAAACAGCAACGGCGACAGTTTCAGCGCGGCGCAGACCACCGCCGTGCCCTGATAGTTATCGATGGCAACCATCAACTGGCCTGCTTCCTTGGGGGTGGTAATCGCGGCAAAGTGGGTGGTTTTAGCGGTTGCCAGTGCCCCGCGTAGATCGGCGCTGGGGTCACGTTCCGCACGTCCCGATGCAATCGCATAGCGGAACACCTGACCGGCGACGTTCTTAGCCCTGTGAGCGGTTTCTATCGCCCCTCTGGCCTCAATCCGGCGTAGTGCATCGAGAAGCGTAGGGGCATCAATGGAGAGGATGGGCAGCGTGCCCAGCCGTGGGAATAGGTCTTTCTCTAATAGTCGCCAGGTACGGTCTTGGTGCGTCTGGCTCTTGTCGGTCATCTTCTTGGCGAACCACTCGTGCCCCAATGCCTCAAAGTTGTTCAGGGCCTGGGTGTGCTGGGTGATTTTTCGCGCTTTCTTCTCTGCCGTGGGGTCGATATCGTCCGCTAGCTGTTTGCGGGCTTCATCGCGACTGGCACGAGCGGCTTTTAGACTGACTTCAGGATAGACACCTATCGCCAGCTTTTTTTCTTTGCCAAGAAAGCGGTATTTAAGCCGCCAATACTTCGAGCCGTTCGGCTTAACCAGTAGATAGAGCCCTTTCTCATCACTGAGTTTGTACTCTTTTTCCTTCGCCTTAGCGCTGGCAGCAGCACGGTCTGTTAACGGCATATTCCCACCTGTTTTTTACTGGGGGCCCTTTTTTTGGGGGCCCCAAATAATCAGCAACTGCATAAGCCCCCATAAAGGGCCCCAAAAAGCATTGGATTAGGGGGCACCAAGATGGATGACTACAGACGTGAGTATAGGCAGAACTAGCCTGAGAAGGCTATAGGACGGACTTTAGGGGATGTGTTCGGACTGGAAAGTGGTGCACCCGGAGGGATTCGAACCCCCGACCAATTGGATCGGAACCAACTACTCTGTCCAGCTGAGCTACGGGTGCACTGGGTATCTCTTACGAGAGGGGCGTATTCTACTCAGACAGCACGGCTTCGGCAAGCGCAAACGCTCAGTTGGTCGCAGGTTCATCACCCTGCGGATGCGTTTTAGGATTTACAGCGCACGAGTAGTGCTCTGCGCGCGACTCTGCGGCCATCAGATAAGCGATGATCAAGCAGCCCTGTATCAAATTAGCCGCGTTTATTCTATGACGACTAACCCCAAGCCAACAACAACACGGGCGCTCTATACCCACCAACTAACAGACAGTGATATGATCTACTCGCACTAACTAGTCATCGTCGTTTCAGCGCGCAACATTCATGATTGCAGGCCAAAACAAAAACCTATATAAAAGGACGTTATCATACGTGGCAGGAAGGCCATTGGACGTTGTCGCACAGTAATTGCCATGCTTTCTCACCAATGGATAACCCCTTGCTAACACTGACGATCGCCCTATCGTGAAATACCTAAAAACACTCAATGCCATTCACGCAAAACTAGACCGTCTCGGTGACCTACCTGTCTTCAGCGCAACCGTTAACCGTATTGAACAGATCAGCAGCTCTAAAGAGAGCGACGCGATGGTTCTGGCAATGGCCGTGATGAAGGATGCCAACCTGTCAGCCCGGCTATTACGGCTCTCCAACTCTAGCCACTACAACCGCAGTGGCAAATCGATCAATGTGATATCACGCGCAGTGATCACGCTTGGCTTCGACGAAATCAAAAACATCTCCGTCACGCTCAAGCTCATTGAAAGCTTCAACAAAGCAAATCCAACTACCGATATTAGCGCCTTACTGATGCGCTCCTTTTTGTCCGCATCGATCAGCCGCGAACTGGCCATCCAAGCGGGCATTGATGATATCGAAGAGACTTACACCTGTGGCTTATTGCACGGATTAGGCGAGATTATATTTGCCTGTACGCTGAGCGATGAATACAACCGCTTGCTCGAACTCAGACAGACCTCAGACAAAACCTGGAAGCGAATTCAGCTGGACGAAATCGGAGCTCACTTTTGTGACATCGGCCAGGAGCTGGCCCAAAGCTGGGGATTCCCTCCCGCGGTAATTCAATCCATGGATGCGATGACGGCTGACACCCCCAAGGGCAACGTCCGCCAGAATTTCAACATCACCTCCACGACCGACCAGCTGTTGCAACTTATCTATGCGCAGACTACAGCAGATAACGGTGCGTTCACGGATCTATTAGAAACACTTTCCAAGATCAGCGGCATGCCCCTGAAGGAAACAAACCAGGCGATAAGCCGCGGATTTAAGCTGGTCTGCGACCTGGCCAACGAATACAGCCTGTCGTCGAAAAGCCTGAGCCCGCCCCTCCGTGAAAGCGGCGACCATGAGCTCGATGAGTTCAGCCGCAAGACCGCCTACTTCATTCATAGCCACAGCAGCCATAGCGACGCCATTCAGGACCCGCCAGCAGCCGCTCAGCCGATTCAAGAAGCCCCTTCGGCGCGCGCTCAAATACAGCTCAATTATCTCCAAGAGCTCAGCGAACTGGTAACGCAGCACACACCCGTTCCAACCCTGCTTAAAAAAGCCCTTGAAGGGATCGTGGCAGGGACAAGCATTAACCGCGCGGCGTTCATAATGATTAGCAAAGACCGCCGTCAACTGACGCTACGCCTCGGTGACGGTGACGCGATCGACGATCTAAAAGCCTATTTTAATATCACCCAAGGCAAGGGTAATGATTTCTTCTTTAAAGTGCTCGCCAAGCAGATGACGCTGTTGGTTGCCGACTCTCAGGAAAAAGGCTGGACCGAGCGACTGCCCGAATCATTCCTGACGCATGTGAATCCGCATGGATTTATCATGGCACCGCTACTGGCGGGCACCCGCACCATCGGTTTTTTATACGCGGACAAACTAGCGCAAAGCGGACCTATCGATAAAGAGACCTTTCGCAGCTTTAACCAATTTTACATGCAGACAAAGATGGCGCTGGCCTACGCCAACCAGCACCCCTGAATCGGCCAGCAGCTTGCCCGGTCGTAGCGAGGGAATTCAGGCGACATCGACAGCGTCTGCCAGAGAACCCACTAACCGGGCATAAGAATCCACCGGGTCAATAAGCCTCAAGCCCACTGCACTGCCTAAGTTAAGATCCAGCATCCGCGAGTAAACAGCCACACCCTGGAGCCTAAAATAACAGGTTCCCTGAGGACAGATGCTAATGATATCGATCCGTACCGACTCACCCACCAGCAGCGGCTTGGCAACGATTACATTAACCCCGTCAACAGATACATTATCGGTACTACCAGGAAGTTGCTCGCCGTTCAGGCGCGTTAATGTCGCCTTCCAAACAACCCTTACTCGGCCAATACCTCGACGCTCAGTACCCACGATGCTAACCTCCCTAAAACTCAACAACGGTTAAACTATAACCAATTCCGAGCATAATTTCCTTGAACCAAGTCTACCGATGCTATTTAAGCAGCGGCGCCAACGCCCCCCGGGGAATCTGCTCCAAGACCTGCTCCGCCAACGTACGCAACAGCTCCAGCTTGCTCTTTTCATCATCAACAACTGCCAGTCGCTCCGCTAAGCGAATATAACGCCGGTACATTTTCATCCGCTCTTCGCTGCGGCTCGGAGTGTCACGGGCCGCCTCCAAAAACAGCTGCGCCAAATTTAATAAGGCTCGGGCATTGCGTGGATCGTATTCAAACGCAAGCGCAAAATAACGAATCGCCTGACCCTGTTTATCTGCCAGATAATTACGCACACCTATCCGATTAACCTTGGCGCTCATTGCCGGGTCGAGCTTACTCACTGCCGGCTCTGCAGACCCGGCGTGCACAGGCTTAGGCGACGCGGGCACCGTCTCATCCAGCATGTCGGAGCACAGCCGATCCAGATCAACCTCGACCCCGCGTAACTCGGCTTGCTGTAGCGCCCGCTCATAACAGCGCTGCGCCTCATCGGCATCCCCTAGCGTTTCTTGCACTTTGGCGCGCATCAGCAAGGTCTGAATCCGCACCTCAGGGTCCCGCTGAAAACGCTGCCCGGCTTTTTCAAGCAAGGTTTCGATTTGGACCAGCGCATCCTGCCGCTGAGCATCACCGCCTTGCGCCATCTGCAGACGCTGTACGTTAGCCAGCTTGAGATAGGGCGCAGCACTATCCAGATAACTGCTACCACCCAGATGAATGCAGCGGCGGTAAGCCTTTTCAGCCTGAGAATAATCATTGGTCCGCACCGCCAACCGCCCCAGCTCCATCTGCCGATGGATACTCAGGGGCGATTGCGACACCGCCGTCTGCAACGCTTTCTTAGACGCCGCCAAGTCGCCGGAAGCCTCGTACACCCGACCCTGCAGATCATACGCAGGAATCAGCAGCGGGTGCTGGCTAAGCAACCCCCGCAGCAACTGCTGTGCAGGTTCAAACTCGCCCAGATGATAGTGGCACTCCGCCAGATGGAAGCCGGGCAGCAATGCCTTTCCGGCCCAGTACAGGGTTTCAAACACCTCCTTGGCATCGACAAATTTAGCTTGATCCAGCAACAGCCGCCCTTTAATCAGCTGAGCCTTGCTGTAACAGGCATCCGAGGGTTTGAGCAATGTGTCACAGAGCGCGACAGCACGGTTGATCGCTTTTCTCTCGATGGCCCGCTGGATCGGCTCCAACGCAGTACGGCGTACACAGAGCTGATGAATACGCCGACTAAGCGCATCGAGCGTGAAAGGCTTGGTTAACAACTCGTCGGGCTGAAATTCAATCGCAAACAGGACCGACTGTTGTGAGGCATCACTGGTCATCAGTACCCAAGCGCAGGTCGGCTTAATCAACCCCTTGTAGCGCGCCTCTTCCAACAACCGCAGACCCGAATAGGAGTCGTGGATATTATGACCGATGAGAATAATGTCGAACTCACCCGAGATAATAACCTCCAACACCTGCGACGAGATCGATGTCGTTGTTATCGAGGAGAAGCCCATGCTCTGGAGCATGCTTTTTACGGTCGCACGCAAATTACCGCTACTGTCGATCAGCAACACCGATTTGCTGCTGTAATCTGGACTTCCTAGCAAGCTCGAGCCCCCCTCGCAGCAGCACTTTCTTTACCTACATGTTAAGCGCATCACAGGTTTACCTGACCCGACCAGCCCTAACAAAAAACCTTGGCGATACGCGCATGGCATTGTACCTCTGATAGTGCGGCAAACCAGCATTAGCTTGGTATCTTAGCGGCCTGCAGTTAACAAAAACTAGCAGATATACGACAAAAAGTTACAAGACAGGCCGCAGTGCAGGTGCTAACTTTACACTTCGAAATAACGATGAAGAATTAGATCCCGCGCCTCGAAGCTGGTCAGATCACTCACTGGCCCTGGCGTAACACAATAAGATCCATCGGCCCTGCCTCGTTCTCAGGCACGCCGTGTTCACTGCATGGAATTACGCAATGGTAACAACCTATATCAGCCACCAGGACTGCGGCCTTCACAACATGGGACCGGAGCACCCTGAAAGCCCGATTCGGCTATTGGCGATCGCCCGTCAACTCGAACGCACCGGTCTCATCGATCAGCTCCAGCAGATGCAGGCAGTACCTGTTCTGGAGGAACAGATACGACTGGCTCACGCCCCCTTACACTCGCAACGCCTGCAGATGAAGCTCCCCGAGAAAGGGATCATCTATACCGATGAGGATACCGCGCTCTGCCCACAGTCGCTGCACGCCGCCAGCCTCGCCGCAGGCGCGACCATCCTGGGAGTCAATCGCGTCCTAAGTGGCAAGACCGACAATGTATTCTGCGCCGTGCGCCCACCCGGACACCATGCCGAGCACAACCTTGCAATGGGATTTTGTTTCTACAACAACGTGGCGATCGGCGCCATGCACGCCCTCCAACAGCCAGGCATTGAACGGGTGGCGATTCTCGATTTCGACGTCCATCACGGCAATGGCACGGTGGATATTTTCAAAGACAAGCCCGAGGTTTTGGTCTGCTCGACCTTCCAGCACCCCTTCTACCCCGAGCGCTATAGCGAGATCCAACGCCCCAACATCATCAACTGCCCGCTGCCAGCCCACAGTGAGAGCAACTGCTTCCGCCAAACCGTAGAGAGCAACTGGCTACCCGCACTTCAGACCCACAAACCGGATCTGATTTTAATCTCAGCAGGGTTTGATGCTCACTGGGAAGACCCGATGGCGGATCTGAAGCTTAACGAGGAGGATTACCGCTGGGTCACGCAGCTGATCATGGATACCGCTCGAATCTACTCCAGCAACCGGGTCGTATCGGTTCTAGAAGGCGGCTACAACCCCAGCGCTCTGGCGTATAGCGTCCAGGCACACCTTGAGGCACTGCTGGGCTATTGATCCACCCAGCAAGCCTCAGCAGCATCATTCAGGGCGATACACCTTCACATTGGTGTAGCCCTGCTCTTTCAGATAGAGCGCATGCAGCTGACTCATAACCCCGCGGTCGCAATAGAGCAGATACTGGCGCTCGCTATCCAGCTTAACAAACTCAGTCGCCAGACTGTAAAACGGGATTTTAAGAACACCAACATCCGCGATAACGAGCGGATCACGCTCCTCCTCGACCGGGTGACGCACATCGATAATAATCTCTGACGATAGCACCTGCTGCTGATTTTCGACCTCAATCTGATCCTGAACTTCCGCTTCGATCTGATCAATGCGGACCACCCTGGCACTGACTATCGCCTGCTCCAGCACATCAAGATCAAATGCCGCCTCCTCCTTTTCGATCCGATCACGCTTGGCATGCGTGGTGGGACGGTCAGAGATCACACCGCAGTACTCCGGCATGGATTTGGCGAAGTCATAGGTTCCGATAGCTTTAGCCGTATCGATGATGTCCTGCTTGTCGGTCACGATCAGCGGACGCAACACCAGGGTATCGATCACCGAATCGATCACCGCCAGATTAGGCAGCGTCTGACTGGAAACCTGCGCCACACTCTCACCGGTCACCAAGGCTTCAATCCCTAAACGCTCGGCCACCCGGGCTCCGGCACGCAGCATCATCCGCTTTAGCACCACGCCCATCTGAGAATGATGCACTTTGGCGAGAATCTCAGCCACAACCGCCTCGAACGGTACCGTGACAAATTTAACCCGGTGCGATGAGCCAAATTTCTGCCATATAAAATGCGAAACCTGCTTCACTCCGGTCTCATGGGCCGCGCCACCAAGATTAAAAAAACAGTAATGGGTGCGGCAGCCGCGCTTGATCGTCATATAGCTCGACACGGTAGAGTCAAAGCCTCCCGATATTAACGACAACACCGCATCCTGGCTCCCCAAAGGAAACCCACCAAGACCGGGATAGCGCTGCTCAACAACAAACAATGACTGGTCGCGCACCTCGACATTAACTGTCACCTCGGGATGGTGCAGATCGACCCGAACAGCATCGGTATGCTGCAGTAAACCGCCGCCAATATAGCGCTCCAGATCGAGAGAACTGAAGTCGTGCTTACCGGCACGCTTGACCCGGACCACAAAGCGCTTACCCGCCAACTGCTCAGCATAGACCGAACGGACCCGCTGGAACACCTGTTCAAAATCACCTAACGGATACTGCTTCACCCGCAGAATATAGGCAATTCCCGGCGTGACCTGCATCGCTGCGGTGAGACGCCCCAGCTGCTCCGCATCCTCAACCTGGGTTTCTACCGTCACCTTATCCCACTGGGCACAGACATGCGCTTTCGGATCGATTCGGCGCAGCACAATCTGCAGATTAGATTGTAACCGCTGGATGAAACGCCGCCGCACCGGCTTGCTCTTAATCGTGATCTCGGGAAATAGTTTGACGATAAATTTCATGGCGGGCGCGGCCTGATAATAGAAAACTAATAATTATACCCAAACCCCTGCCGCGGTTCCTACGACCGCTCGCTATCCATCTAAAGACGCCAGGTGTTTTAGCACGCAAATAAAAAAGGCCCAGCTTGCGCCAGGCCCTTTTTATGTAGTGGTACACCCGAGAGGATTCGAACCTCTGACCGCTCGGTTCGTAGCCGAGTACTCTATCCAGCTGAGCTACGGGTGCATTAACCTGCAGTGCTGTTCAGTGCCATTGCGCTAAACAACTGCTTCATACGAAGCACGAACCCATTCAATCAGATCCGTTTTTAATAAGTGGTACACCCGAGAGGATTCGAACCTCTGACCGCTCGGTTCGTAGCCGAGTACTCTATCCAGCTGAGCTACGGGTGCCCAAAACGTTGCCATAAAATGGCGGAGAGCGAGGGATTCGAACCCTCGATAAGATTTCTCCTATACACCCTTAGCAGGGGTGCGCCTTCAGCCACTCGGCCAGCTCTCCAACAACGGAGACGAATCATACCAGAATGGCGGAAGAAGAAAAGCTCTAATCCAAATTTATTCGGGGTTATTCTCGTTTTCTTTCTGGATGCGCTGATAGATCTCTTCGCGATGAACAGAAACATCCTTAGGCGCGTTAATACCGATCCTAACCTGATTGCCTTTTACACCCAAAACAGTCACGGTAACATCGTCACCAACTATGAGGGTTTCGCCCACTCGACGGGTCAAAATTAACATACTATCTCCTTATCCACTGTGCCCATCTGCTATATAGCTGATTATCGTATAGCACTTAGTCCAACCAAGTATAGACCTCAGACAAACAACAGTAGTTACTACTCAAAAAAAACACTAGGACAGAAGCAGACCGTCCCCCGGCCCGCACACACATCAGGACTCCTGCACGACCTCGGCTCCATCCAGCTCGAAAGCCGAATGAAGACAGCGTACAGCAAGTTCTAAATACTTCTCAGCGATCACCACTGATATCTTAATCTCAGAGGTTGATATCAACTGAATATTGATTGACTCGTTAGCCAACGCAGTAAACATCTTAGTTGCCACGCCCGCATGCGAACGCATCCCAACCCCAACGATGGAAACCTTGGCGATCTTGCCATCACCAATCACCTCACGCGCCTGTAGATCCTGACTAACCTGCTCCAGAACTTTACAGGTTTTGACGTAATCATTACGGTGCACTGTGAAGGTAAAATCGGTCGTATTATCCTCCGCAACATTCTGCAGAATCATATCCACTTCGATATTAGCCGCGCTGACCGGCGTCAAAATTTTTGACGCCACACCCGGGATATCAGGAACACCCATGACGGTTAGCTTTGCCTCATCACGATTAAACGCAATGCCAGAAATTACCGGTTTTTCCACGCTATTATCATCCTCTATCGTGATCAGGGTTCCAGGCCCATCTTGAAAACTATGCAGCACCCGCAGGGGCACATTGTACTTACCGGCAAACTCCACGGCACGAATCTGCAGCACCTTGGAGCCGAGACTTGCCATTTCCAGCATCTCTTCAAAAGTTATTTTACTCAAGCGCTGCGCGCCCTCAACCACCCTTGGATCTGTAGTATAGACGCCATCAACATCGGTGTAGATCTGGCACTCGTCAGCCTTCAACGCAGCCGCTAACGCCACCGCCGTGGTATCCGATCCGCCGCGCCCCAATGTGGTAATATTACCAGCAAGATCAACACCCTGAAAACCAGCAACAACAACAACCAGGCCCTCTTTAAGGTCACCACGGATAGGCCCATCGTCGATATTCTGAATCCGTGCCTTGGTGTGAGTATCATCGGTGAGAATTTTCACCTGACTACCGGTATAAGAGCGCGCCGGACAGCCACATTCGTTCAGCGCCATACACAACAAGGCGATGGTGACCTGCTCGCCCGTCGATACCAGCACGTCCATCTCGCGCGCCGTGGGCGGCTCCTGTATCGCACTGGCCAGCCCAAGCAGCCGATTGGTTTCTCCGCTCATCGCCGAGACCACAACCACAACGTCATCGCCGTTTTCGCGGAATTTTTTTACCTTAGCCGCCACTGCCTGGATACGCTCAACCGTACCTACAGAGGTGCCGCCATACTTTTGAACAATCAGTGCCATTTGCGTATCTAGTCCTTGCTATGCCTGGGGTTTAAACCCGCTGCTTTACCCACTGTGCAACCGAATCCAGCGCGGCTGTTAATGCCTGCGGATCAGTACCACCACCCTGGGCCATATCCGGCCGCCCACCGCCCTTACCACCCACCTGAGCTGCCACATGCTGAATCAGATCACCCGCCTTTACACGCCCGGTCACGTCCTTACTGACACCAGCAAGCAAACTTACCTTGTCGCCCGCAACGGTGGACAATAACACCACCGCAGAACCCAACTTATTCTTGAGCTGATCCAGGGTATCGCGCAATGATTTAGGCTCTACATCGTCTAGCCTTGCGACCAGCAACTTAACCCCGTTAATTTCAATCGCCTGATCCAGCAGATCATTACCTGCCGTACTCGCCAACTTTGCCTTAAGCTGCTCCAGCTCTTTTTCCAGCTGACGATTTCGCTCCAACAGCACGCCGACTTTATCGACGACCGCATCACGACCACTCTTAACCAGCCCGGCGATGCGATTTAATGCCGCTTCGCTATCAGCCAACCAACTCAAAGCCCCCGGGCCGGTCACCGCTTCGATCCGGCGCACGCCTGCGGCAATCCCGCCCTCTGCCGTGATCTTGAACAGGCCGATATCACCGGTGCGCTTGACGTGAACACCGCCACACAGCTCCAGCGAGACCAATTGCTGCGCCTGGCCCATACTGACAACACGCACGTCATCCGCGTATTTCTCGCCAAACAGCGCCATCGCGCCCTGAGCCCTGGCCTGCTCGATCGTCATCACCTCGGTAGACACGGGCAAATTAGCACGAACCTGGGCGTTGACCCGCAGCTCTAACTGCTGCAACTCGTCGGCACTCAATGCGGCAGCGTGGGAAAAATCGAACCGCAATCGATCTGCATCCACCAGCGAGCCCTTCTGGGTTATATGCTCACCGACGATATCCCGCAAAGCCGCGTGCAACAGATGCGTTGCCGAGTGATTCAGCGTCGTCGCAGTGCGCTTATCCGCATCAACAAACAGCTGCAGGTCAGCACCGACCTTCAGCTCACCCTCAATCATCTTGCCATGATGCAGGAATGCCGCGCCCTGTTTTTTAGTATCCTGAACCAGAAAACTCACACCACAGCCATTGATCACGCCCTGATCACCGACCTGTCCGCCTGATTCAGCATAGAACGGAGTCTGCTTCAGCACCAGTGCCCCCTCCATTCCGGCCGTCAGCGCATCGACCCTGGCACCGCCACTTAGCAGCACCTCTACCTGGGCGCGTCCTTCGAGCGAATCATAGCCGTCAAAATGGGTATCAACCTCGAGATCCAGCGTGTCGGTGTAGTCGACGCTGAACTGCCCCGCCGCACGCGCACGTTCGCGCTGAGCGGTCATGGCGATATCGAAACCGTCCAGATCCAGACTCAGCTCGCGCTCACGCGCAATATCGGCGGTCAGGTCGACCGGAAAACCGTAGGTGTCGTAGAGTTTAAACACGGTATCACCCGGAATCACAGTGCCGCTCAAGCTGGCAATATCCTGTTCCAGAATGCGCATCCCCTGCTCAAGAGTCTTGGCGAACTGCTGCTCTTCTCGCAGCAGCACCTGCTCAATCCGCGCACACTGCTGCAGTAGCTCGGGATAGGCCGCCCCCATCTCTTGCGCCAAGGGCGCAACCAGCTTATGGAAGAAGGGGCCGCTGGCACCGAGTTTGTTACCGTGCCGAATTGCCCGGCGCATGATCCGCCGTAACACATAACCACGCCCTTCATTGGAGGGCACTACATCATCGATCACCAGGAATGCACTGGAGCGGATATGGTCGGCCACTACCTGCAACGACTTGCTCTCCAGATCCGTCGTCGCGGTGACGTCGACCACCGCTTTGATCAGATTCTGGAACAGGTCAATCTCATAGTTACTGTGCACGTCCTGCATCACCGCAGCGATCCGCTCCAGCCCCATACCGGTATCGACCGAAGGCTTAGGCAGCGGCGCCATAGCACCATCCGCGGAGCGAACGTACTGCATAAAGACGATGTTCCAGATCTCAATAAAGCGATCACCATCCTCCTCGGGACTGCCGGGAGGACCACCCCAGATCTGCTCGCCATGATCGTAAAATATCTCGGTACAGGGCCCGCAAGGACCCGTGTCACCCATCGCCCAGAAGTTGTCTGAGTTATACCGTCCGCCTTTGTCGCCAATACGAATAATACGTTCGACCGGCACACCGATCTCGTCGGACCAGATCGCGTAGGCTTCGTCGTCGTCCTCGTAGACCGTAACAGAGAGCTTGTCAGCCGGTATCGCCATCCATTCTGCAGAGGTCAGAAATTCCCATGCAAACTGGATCGCATTACGCTTGAAGTAATCGCCAAAACTGAAATTGCCCAGCATCTCGAAGAAGGTGTGATGGCGAGCGGTGTAGCCGACATTTTCCAGATCGTTATGCTTGCCCCCAGCCCGAACGCAGCGCTGCGAGGTAACGGCGCGACTATACGGGCGCTTATCCGTGCCCAGAAAGACATCTTTAAACTGTACCATACCCGCATTGGTAAACAGCAGGGTCGGATCATTGCCTGGCACCAACGAACTGCTGGAGACAACGCTGTGCCCCTGCTGTTCAAAGTAATCCAAAAACGCTTGGCGAATCTTTGCGCTGTTCATCTGTTTCATAACCACCCAACCACCGACGACTTACCCCCTGATCCATGGAGCGATACCCCAAGAGCCAAGAACCAACAACTTTATTGCTTGCAAAATTGGGTCACAGTATACATGTGGCGTGGGTAGCAGAATACTCTTCGCTTGACAAATAAACAGCCTCTGACTCCACCATTAACCTGACAGACAAACAGATCGACTGATCTATGTGTCCTTCGCCTTAATCTACCCGGGCCTAAGCAGGCAGACTCACGGGCTCTGATAAGGCTCGCAGGGGCCGGGTTAATAGTCAGCCTCCTCTGCGCTCATGGCATAGCGCAGCTGCTCTTGAGTAAAGCCGCGGTACAATAAAAACCGCCACTGTTTAGCCTGAGCCCGATTATCCTCTGGCACGTCCAGACCGAAGCGCCGCTGGCGCACTGTTCGCGCCAATTCAAACCAATCTTGCTCACAGCCACTCAGCACCGCATCGCTGATCGACGCATCGACCCCCTTGTGCCGCAACTCCTGGACAATCCGGACCGGCCCCTGGCCCCGACTCACCCGGGAGCGCAACAGGCTTTCAGCATAGCGTAGATCGCTCTGCAACCCCTGCTGCAACAACTGATCAAGCACCGCCGTCAGCACCCGCTCTGCCCCTTCGAGACGGCCCAGCCGCTGCACCAGCTCGGCCCGGCTATACTCTCTTCGGGACAGCATCATCAACGCCGACTGCCTTAGCTGATGCATCAACTCATCACTCATAACCACCTCTCAACTTTGCCAGCGCCGGGACGCACCGATAGAATAGCCGCCTTTCAAGACCATCGGTCAACCGAGGAGGCTGACCGAGAACAGACGGACCTACTGCGAAATTCGCATTTCGCCCAGATTGCCCGCTCATTTTTGTCAAATAGAACCACTATTTTTCGCAAATGACCGATTAATCTGACTCAAAATGCGTATCTCTCGCTACGATCGCTATTCTCGGACAGCCTCCTGATATGTATTAACTTGCAAGCAATTGTTCCAGAGTGATTTTTTATGGAGCAATTATTGGCTAAGACATCAGGCTTCATGTATTAACGCTTTTGCGCAGCAAGTTGATACATGATGCCTAGGTATAGCGCCAGGAACATAAGGGCTCAGCATGAAACTCTCCGCTTTCGGCACCAAATTCACCACCGAGTCAGGCATCCTCAGCCTCATGGACGACCTGGGCAACGCCTTGGCCGGAGATCAGGACATGATCATGATGGGCGGGGGCAACCCCAGCCACATCCCCGAAGTTCAGACACTCTTTCACGACCGCGCAAGGCGAATTCTCGACAACCCCAAGGAGTTCCGCCACCTGATTGGCGTCTACGATCCACCCCAGGGTGAAATCGAATTTACCACCAACATGGCCAAACTGCTGCGTCGCGAACTGGGCTGGGATGTCAGCGCCCGCAACATCGCCCTGACCAACGGCAGCCAGTCCGGGTTCTTTATGCTCTTTAACATGTTCGCTGGCGAATACAGCAACGGTCAGCAGAAGAAGATTCAACTACCGCTGGCTCCGGAATATATCGGTTATTCAGACGCAGGCCTCAACAGTGACTTCTTCACCGCCGGCCATCCAAAAATTGATTATCTGGATGCCCATACCTTCAAGTATCGGGTCGACTTCGATGAGATCAAGATCTCCGAGCAGACCGGTGCAATCTGCGTCTCACGTCCCACCAACCCCACCGGCAACGTCATCACCGATGACGAACTGGCAAAACTCGATGAGCTGGCAAAACGGCATGACATCCCACTGATCATTGACGGTGCCTACGGCACCCCCTTTCCCAACCTGATCTTTACCGATGCCACGCCGCTGTGGAACGACAACATCATCGCCTGCATGAGTCTATCCAAGCTTGGCCTACCTGCCGCACGGACCGGCATCATCGTGGCCAGCGAAGCGGTTATCCGCGCAGTCTCATCAATCAACGCCATTATCAACCTCTCCACCGGCAGCTTCGGCGCGGCCCTAACCCAGGACATGGTGCGCAGCGGCGAGATTATTCGCATCAGCAACGATCTGGTAAAACCCTACTATCAGCAGCGCTCGCAACTCGCGGTGGACTGGTTCCACTCCGCATTAGGCGAGCTACCCTATTACATTCACAAGGCGGAAGGGGCGATGTTTCTGTGGCTGTGGTTTAAGGACCTGCCGATCTCAAGCCTGGAACTGTATCAGCGCCTGAAAGCACGCGGTGTACTGATCGTTTCTGGCCACTATTTCTTCCCTGGCATCAGCGATGAATGGCAGCACAAACATGAATGCATCCGCGTCACCTATAGCCAGGAAGCCGATCAGGTAAAAAAGGGGATCGAGATCATCGCCGATGAGGTCCGCAACGCTTACGAACGAAGCTGAGCCAACGCCAGTGGAGTCGCAATGACGGGCGCAAAAGAGGGCCTTGGCTGACACCCATCAACCAAGGCCAACCCCTCGGCAATCGCATTGAGAACCCGCCACTTTTTGGCACACCAGCCTGGACTCAACAGCAGCGAGGCTTGCGCAGTCCCGGTCAGGCGGTGAAATACCAGCTCAGCCGGGCTACGCCGAATAATTTCAACACAGGCTTCGACATAGGCATCGAAAGAGACGCCCTGATAGAGCCCCTGTTTCCACTGTCGGGCCAGTTGCGTGCCCTTGACGATATGCAGCGGATGCAGCTTAAGCCCGGCGGTTCCTAGCGCCATCACCCGGTCGAAACTCGCCACACTGGCCAGTGCGGCCTCACCGGGCAGACCGACAATCAGATGGGTACAGATTTGCAACCCGCGCCGCTGAGAACGCCGAACCGCATCCTCATATTCGGCCCAGCCGTGCCCCCGGTTGACCCGCGCCAGGGTCGTATCGTTGGCCGATTGCAGCCCCAACTCAAGCCATACTTCATAGCCTTGTTCCTGATACCCGGCCAGCAGATCCAACACCGGATCAGGCACACAATCGGGCCGGGTTCCCACCGACAAACCGATCACATCCGGCTCGCTCAGGGCCGCGTCATAAAGCCCTTTGAGGTAGCCTATGTCCGCGTACGTGTTGGTATAAGCCTGAAAATACGCCAGATAGCGCTGCGCGCCGGTGCGTTTGCGAATCACCTGCCGGCCCGCCTCAACCTGCTCGGCAATACTCGGCGGCTGCTTGCTATTGGGGCTAAACGAGGTGTTATTACAGAAGGTACAGCCGCCCAGCCCCTTGCTGCCATCGCGATTGGGGCAGGTAAAACTGGCATTAAGCGCCAATTTGTGAACCCGGCAGCCATATTTTCGCTGCATATGGCCACCAAAGCTGTTCACAAAACTGGCTAACTGCATCAAGAGCCCGGACGTTACGCTAGAGTAAAAAAGACTACCCGCCTTATCGCAGACGGGATTGAATTACTGGGTCTGTTTTTTCCGATAACGCAGTACCGCCTGAACCGGACCGGAACAGGCATAAACCACGAAGATGAACCACAGCAGGGTCGCCGGATCGATCGAGATGACGGCAAGCACCATGACGACGGCCAACAACACCACAAAAGGCACCTTGCCCTTAAAATCAATCTCTTTGAAACTGTGATAGTAGAAATTACTCACCATCAGGATGCCAGACAGGGCGACAATAGGCGCAATGGCTAACGCATAATGCTCGGCATCTATCTCAAACTGGGTGCCGACCCACACCATGCCCGCCACAACCCCTGCCGCCGCAGGACTAGCAAGCCCCACAAAGTAGCGCTTATCGACGCTGCCGATCTGCGTATTAAAGCGTGCCAGCCGCAATGCAGCACCGGCAACAAACACAAACGCAGCAAACCAACCCACTTTACCCGCATCATGCAGCGCCCAGGAAAACGCCACCAATGCTGGCGCGGCGCCGAAGGAGACCATATCCGCCAAGCTGTCGTACTGGGCGCCAAACTCACTCTGGGTATTGGTCATTCGTGCCACGCGACCGTCGAGACCATCAAGCACCATCGCCACAAAGATAGCGATGGCGGCCTTCTCAAAACTACCATTCATCCCCGCGATAATGGCATAAAATCCAGAAAACAATGCGGCGGAGGTTAACAAATTGGGCAACAGGTAGATGCCACGACTGCGGGCTCTGGCCTTATCGACAGAGGCCGTAGCCTCAGTAACCTGTTCCGACTGCTGATGCGGGTCCTGTTCGGTCATGCTCGCGTATGCCTTATAGTGAGTGCAAAAAGGGGACTATGATAGAGTGATCGTCGCGAAGCTTCCAGCCTATGCTGTAACAACAGCCCGCGGAGACCTGCACGAGTTCGCTGCGGGTGTGCTGAGAAGCCGCAATCAAATCCGGCTTTCAAGCATTAAACGATTGGCCATCTGCTGAGCATCTTTAATCCCAGCATCCGGATTATCACACGCCATCCCCAGGATCGCAGCATTGTGGACACGCTCTGCCAGAACCGGATCACCGCCCTGACTGACCTCATCAAAGATACTCAGAAAAAGATATATCGGCATGTTGCGCAAATCGGCCGGACTCGGCACCGTCTCACAACGCTCGACCAAGACGTCACGGATCTCGTTAAGTATCACCCCACAGCGCTCACAGCCGGTTACCTGAGCAACATCAGAGGCCGCAACACTGAGATCCGACGGCCCCGCATGGGTCGTTGACCACAGCAGACACAACACACCAGCAACTAATAGGGCTTTCATAGCCTCGACCCTCTGATCCTTGATAGATATCAACGTCCGAACGATACACCATATCCACCCGCGCACAAACTCCTACGGTAGCCTGAAAGCAAACAAAACTGGGGGTTTACATTAACCTTCAGGCCAACCAGACAAACGCTCGTGCTTAACCAATAGGGTACGCCAACAACGCAAAAGAGCAGCCTTAGCTGCTCTTTTATGACCCTTGCTTAAAAAGTTATCAGAACACGATTTCACCCGTGACCGAATCTGGAATCGGCTCTTTCGGCTTCGGGCTCAGATCCGGTTGCGGCATCATCTCTGCACGAATCAGGCCTTCGATCTCTTCAGCGATCGCTGGATTCTCGGCCAGGTAGTTGGCAGAGTTGGCTTTACCCTGACCGATCTTGCTGCCTTTATAGGCGTACCAAGCCCCTGCTTTATCGACGAGGCCCTGCTTCACACCCAGATCGATCAGCTCGCCCATCTTATAAATGCCCTTGCCATACATGATCTGGAATTCGGCTTGCTTAAACGGCGGCGAGACTTTGTTTTTGACGACCTTGACCCGGGTTTCGTTACCGATAACTTCGTCTTTGTCTTTCACGGCGCCAGTGCGGCGGATATCCAGACGCACCGAGGAGTAGAATTTCAGCGCATTACCGCCGGTCGTGGTCTCTGGGGACCCGAACATCACCCCTATCTTCATCCGGATCTGGTTAATAAAGAGCAGCAAACAGTTCGCATTCTTTACATTACCTGTTATTTTGCGAAGCGCCTGAGACATCAGACGGGCTTGCAAACCGACGTGGGTATCACCCATTTCACCTTCGATCTCGGCGCGAGGCACCAGCGCCGCCACCGAATCCACGACAACCACATCGACGGTATTCGAACGCACCAGCATGTCGCAGATCTCAAGCGCCTGCTCACCCGTGTCAGGCTGAGAGACCAGAAGATCATCAATATTGACGCCTAACTTCTCGGCATAGATTGGATCCAAGGCGTGCTCAGCATCAATAAAAGCACAGGTCTTACCCTGCTTCTGCGCTTCAGCAATAACTTGCAGTGTCAGCGTGGTCTTACCGCTGGACTCCGGCCCATAGATCTCACAGATACGGCCATAAGGCAGCCCCCCTATCCCAAGGGCAATATCCAACCCCAGCGAACCGGTCGACACCGAAGGGATCGCTTCGCGCGGCTTGTCACCCATGCGCATCACCGCACCTTTGCCGAATTGACGCTCGATCTGCGCTAGCGCGGCTGACAGCGCCTTCTTTTTGTTGTCATCCATTGCGATACCCTTACCCTGACTCATTAGGTTTTCCGAAACGGGCTCACCCTTATGGGTAGCGCCCTGATTCATGCCAAAACAACTGTATATCTAAACAGTATTATTTCACAGCTTTATTTAAACGCAACCCTGGTTTGCTATTTATTCCTCCAGCACTGCCAGAAACCCCTGGATTGCATTTTCAACCGCCTGATCTCTAACAGATTGACGATCTCCACTGAAATCAAACCGCTGACTCACGAGCACCCCATCGACGCGCGCCCAGGCGATCCACACGGTACCGACCGGCTTTTCTTCTGTGCCCCCCCCTGGCCCTGCAATACCGCTGATCGCCACACTGAGCTGAGCCGGGCTATGGGCCAGCGCCCCGCGCGCCATCGCTTCAACACAGGCCTGGCTGACTGCGCCCTGCTGTTCCAGCAACTCGGCACTTACCCCCAGCAGCTGTTGCTTCATCGCATTGGAATAGGTAACAAAGCCTCCTTCAAGCCAGGCCGAACTTCCCGTGACCGCGGACAACCGACACGCCACGCCGCCGCCGGTACAGGACTCTGCGGTAACCAGAGTCCAGTGACGCTGCACCAGGGTCATTGCTAACTGCTCAATCTGCTTTTGCATGTTGTTGCTCATCGTTATGCTGCTCGCTGTATCGGCTTAGAAATATGGCACAAGATGACGTAGAATGGCCAGCTTTGCCGAACACCAAAACGGCGCTCTCTCTCACCACCCTTTAGCCGATGAAATTGATCCCAGCATGAGCAAAGCCCCAGCCAAGAACAGCACTCATACTCCCATGATGACCCAATATTTTGGGCTCAAGAGGGAACACCCCAACGACTTGGTATTCTATCGTATGGGCGATTTCTATGAACTGTTTTACGACGATGCCCGCCAGGCGGCGCAGTTACTCGACATAACCCTGACCAGTCGCGGTCACTCCGGCGGTGAACCGATACCCATGGCAGGTATCCCCTACCACGCTGCCGAAAACTATATCGCCAAGATTGTGCGCACTGGCAAATCAGTCGCCATCGTCGAACAGTTTGGCGACCCGGCGACCAGCAAAGGGCCGGTCGAACGCCGCGTTGCGCGCGTCGTCACTCCCGGCACCCTGACCGATGAGGCGCTGCTGGACGCCTCTCGCGACAACCTGCTGGTTGCCGTAACACGCGACAAGAACACCTTTGGTATCGCTAGCCTCGATATCAGCGCGGGGCGCTTCCTGGTGATGGAGCTTGACGGCGAGACCGCGCTGCTCAGCGAACTGGCGCGACTGCAACCCGCCGAACTGCTATACAACGAAGACGATGGCATCGATGCGCTACTGAGCCATTTCAACGGATTGCGCCGCCAACCCCCCTGGAATTTCGACTTTGACAGCGCCTATCGGCTGTTAACACAACAGTTTCAAACCCGTGATCTGAGCGGCTTCGGCTGTGAGCCGCTGCCCACAGCACTGCGTGCAGCGGGCTGCCTGCTGCAATACGCGCGGGAGACCCAACGCACGGCGCTGCCGCATATTCGCGCGATCGCCACCGAGCTTCAGGACGGCAGCGTCATTCTGGACGCCGCAACCCGGCGCAATCTGGAGCTGGACGCTAACCTGATGGGCGGTACCGACAACACCCTGATCTCGGTGCTGGATCGAACGGCGACACCCATGGGGGGACGCCTGTTACGGCGCTGGTTGCATCGTCCGCTACGCGACCTGGAGATCATCCAACAGCGTCAGCTCTGTATCGGCAGCCTGATCGAGGCATACCGTTTCGAAGCCCTGCAACCAGTATTGAAACAGATCGGTGATATCGAACGTATCCTGGCTCGAGTGGCGCTGCGCTCGGCCCGGCCGCGCGATCTGGAGCGGCTCAAATCCGCACTGGGCGCCCTCCCCGAGCTGCAGCAACTGCTAACGCCTTTGCAGTCTCCTCTGGCGAGCCAGCTAGGCACCTCTATCAGCGAATTTCCACAGCTGCAACAGCTACTTGAAAGCGCAATCGGCGACAACCCGCCGGTGATTATCCGTGACGGCGGGGTGATCGCCGAAGCTTACGACAGCGAACTCGATGAGCTGCGTGCGCTGAGCGAGAACGCTGGCGGTTATCTGCTGGAACTTGAACTGCGCGAAAAAGCCCGCACCGGCATCGCCACCCTCAAGGTCGGCTATAACCGGGTTCACGGCTATTACATCGAGATCAGCCGGGCCCAGTCGGAGCAGGCACCGGCGGAGTATATCCGCAGACAGACCCTTAAAAATGCGGAACGGTTTATCACCCCCGAGCTGAAAGAGTTCGAGGACAAGGCCCTGAGCAGCAAAAGCCGCGCGCTGGCGCGGGAAAAGATGCTCTACGACGCGCTGCTTGAAATCCTCGCTGAACAGCTGGCACCGCTGCAGGACAGCGCAGCGGCACTGGCCCAGCTGGACGTACTGAACAATCTCGCCGCGCGTGCCGAGCGGCTCGATTACTGCGCCCCGACACTCTCCGAGGTGCCCGGCATTCTGATTCGGGAGGGGCGCCACCCGGTGGTCGAACGGGTTTCGGATAACCCCTTTGTCGGCAACGACCTGCAGCTTGATCCGGAGCGGCGGATGCTCATTATTACCGGCCCCAACATGGGCGGTAAATCGACCTTTATGCGCCAGGCAGCGCTGATCGTGCTGCTGGCCCATATCGGCAGCTACGTCCCTGCGGCCCAGGCCCAAATTGGCCTGGTCGATCGCATCTTCACCCGCATGGGTTCGTCGGACGACCTGGCTGGCGGGCGCTCTACATTTATGGTGGAGATGACCGAAACCGCTAACATCCTCCACAACGCCACGCCACAGAGTCTGGTACTGATGGATGAGGTAGGGCGCGGCACCAGCACCTTCGACGGCCTGTCTCTGGCCTGGTCCTGCGCCCGACATCTGGCCGCCAAGACACGCGCCTTCACCCTGTTTGCCACCCACTACTTTGAACTCACGGCACTGCCCGACACCGAACTCGGCGTCGCCAATATCCACCTGACGGCCACTGAACACAACGACCACATCATCTTTCTCCACAGCGTCCACGAAGGCCCTGCCAGCCAGAGTTACGGCTTGCAAGTGGCAAAACTGGCAGGGGTACCCGGACAGGTAATCGATGAAGCTAAGCACAAACTGAAACAGCTTGAATCCACCTCAATTAACGCCGCTGCTGCGCCGCTCCAGGCTGACCTGTTCAGCCAGCCAGAACCCGTCCCCGCGACCCCACACCCGTTGGAGACAGCGCTCGAGGCGATCGATCCGGATAGCCTGACCCCGCGCCAGGCACTTGAGCAGTTATATCTACTGAAACAGCAGGCTCTTTAATAACTTCTATACTATTAACTTGGCGGACAAATAGGTTCCATAGCTATCTGTCTGTCGCCCCTAAAATCTGCCGCAGTTGCGTGGAACTGCTTGATTTTCTGGGGCTCGCATTGGTCTTCGACCAATGTTGACGCGTCCTTGCGTCTCCTATTAACCCGCCGGGTTAATAGAGCTGAATCCAGGGGAGTAGACACGCATGACTTTTGTCGTTACAGAGAACTGTATCAAGTGCAAATATACCGATTGTGTCGAGGTATGCCCGGTAGATTGCTTTTATGAAGGCCCCAATTTTCTGGTTATACACCCGGACGAATGTATCGATTGCGCCCTGTGCGAACCCGAATGCCCGGCCAATGCGATTTTCGAAGAGGGTGAGGTACCGCCGGATCAGCAGCAGTTTATTCAGCTTAATGCCGAACTGGCAGAAATCTGGCCCAATATCGCGGAGATGAAAGCAGCACCTGCGGATGCTGCCGACTGGGATGGCAAAGCGGACAAAACTAAGCTTCTGGAACGCTAGCGCCTGTCGGCGCCCTCTGACAAGCTAACGGTTTATTCGAATAGGTCGTCACCGCTCAGGCCGTTATTCTCAACGATGTCACGCAGTCGCTTCAAAGCCTCGACCTGGATCTGACGTACCCGCTCGCGGGTCAGGCCAATTTCGCGCCCGACCTCTTCCAAAGTACTGATCTCATGCCCGTGCAAGCCGAAACGGCGCATCAGCACCTCCCGATGCTTCTCCGGTAATGTCTCCAGCCAATCATCCAGCCGACCGATCAGGTTGGTATTCTGCAGCCAGGTTTCAGGGTCCGCCGCATCGCTGTCGGCGATGGTCTCAACCAGGGTTTTTTCAGAGCTTTTTCCTACCGGGACATCCATGGAAACAACACGTTCATTAAGCCCCATCATCCGCTTGATGTTTTCCACCGGCTTATCGAGCATCTCCGCGATCTCTTCGCAGGTCGGCTCATGGTCGAGCTGCTGAGCCAGTGCACGGGCTGCCCGTAGATACACGTTAAGCTCTTTAACCACATGAATGGGCAAACGAATGGTGCGGGTCTGATTCATGATCGCGCGTTCAACAGTCTGCCGAATCCACCAGGTCGCATAGGTAGAAAAACGGAACCCTCGCTCAGGATCAAATTTCTCAACCGCACGAATAAGGCCCAGATTACCCTCTTCGATCAGGTCCAACAGGGTCAGACCACGGTTGATGTAACGCCGGGAAATTTTTACGACCAAACGCAGATTACTCACGATCATTCGTTTGCGAGAGTCCTCGCAGCCACGCAGCGCCTTGCGCGAGAAGAACACCTCCTCTTCTGCGCTCAGCAACGGTGAGAATCCAATTTCGTTCAGGTAAAGCTGAGTGGCGTCCATATTTTTGGCTTTCACCAGATCCTTGTGGACCTCACCACGCGCTTTATCCATCACTTCCGCATCTGCATCTGCATCCATTACATCCGCATTGTCGGTAATATCATCTATAGCCATCACAGTATCCGTCGTGTGCTTTTAGCGTATCAAAGTGTTGCCCGCGCAGGTCGAACAACCGTTATTCCGAGCCTAAATAGCATTCTTTCCCGACTAATCAACCCACCGGGTACGTCCCTGTTGCTACCGATGAGGTAAATACCGGGCCGGATCCACCGGCTTGCCCTCTTTTCGGATCTCAAAATGTAGCATGGTCCGAGTCACGCCGCTATTGCCGATTTCAGCAATCTTTTGCCCTATCGCTACCTTATCCTGCTCTTTCACCAATAACTTGTCGTTATGCGCATAGGCGCTCAAAAACGTTTCGTTGTGATTGACAATAATCAGATTACCATACCCTAATAAACCATTGCCTGCATAGACGACCAGACCCGCGGCAGCCGAAAACACCGGGTCCCCCCGATATCCAGAAATATTTAGACCGCTATTGGCTTTACCCTTAGTAGAAAAGCGCTGAATGACCCGGCCTGTTGCAGGCCAGCGCCACACAACAGGGCCGCTGGCAGCACTTCCCGACGGCAATACAGGCGAGGGTGACGGCTTGGCTATCGGCTTAGGAGCTGGCTTCGGTGCTGACCTAGGAGTCGGCTTAGAAGCTGGCTTAGAGATAGGCTCTGAATCTGATGAGGGCGTTGATGCGGGCAACGTTGCTACAGACACAGCCACCCTCGCCGCCGAACCCTGCGCACGGGGGGGCGCATTCGCTGCGACCTGCGCGGTTCGAACCTGAGCCTTCAACGGCGCCTCAGCGATGCGAACTAACTGGCCCGGGTATATCCGATAATTTCTGCCAATCCCGTTCGCCCTGGCCAGACCACGATAATCTTTGCCGTAGCGCCAGGCGATCGAGTACAGCGTATCGCCCGCACGGACCCGATAATAGGCTTCGGGCTTGACCGTTTTACGCTTGGCAGAGGTAGTAGAGGACGCAGAAGGGGAGGGAGCAGAGGGAACATTGATCGAATAGTCGCTGACAGGGGCCATATGCCCGCCACACCCTGACAACAAAGCACCGCTAAGCACCGCTGCTGCGGCCGTCTGCCTGAGGCTACTCGCCATCCTTAATCGCAAATCTGCCGATCCTATTGAAGTACCCGAACATGCCGACAAGGTTGGGGCAGTTTGATCTCCGAACAACTACCGCCGACATACTCAGGGTTTATTCCCGTAGCGCTCCAGCATATAGACCGCAACGGCTCCCAGCAACATCAGCAGCAGCGATGCCCAGAACAGAGACTCCTGCCCGGTCAACGCCTGATAGCCGCCTGGCAACACATTGTCCTGCACCAACGGCACCGACTCGCCACGGCTGTTAATCCGATAGTCGGTGGTGTATTTCCAGGGCCACACTTTGTTCAAAGAACCCAGCAACACCCCTGTTAACAACGCCAGGGTAATATCGTGAAAATGCCGAAACATCCAGGCCAGCAGATGCGAAAAACTCAGCAAACCCAACGTACAGCCCGCCATAAACAGCGCCAGGATCTGCACATCAAAATCCTTAATTGCCCCCATAATCGGGCTATACAGACCCAGCAGCAACAAGATAAAACTGCCCGAGACGCCTGGCAAAATCATCGCGCAGATGGCAATACAACCGGCTCCAAAAACGATTAGCGAGGTCGCTTCTACTTCAACTGGCGTCATCAATGTAACCAGATAGGAGAAGATGACGCCCGCCCAGAGCGCAATAATCAGCCGCCAATCCCAGCGTTTAATCTGCCCTAGCATCCAGATCGACGAGCTTATAATCAGTCCGAAAAAGAATGCCCACAGCAAGACCGGGTAGCGCTCTAACAAGTAGATAGCTAAGCGCGCGACCAGCATCAGACTCAGCAGCACGCCAGACAATAATACAACCAGAAAAGTGCCGTTAATATGCTTCCAAAAAGGCCCGGGGCCCTGGCGCATGAGCAAGACCAGTGCCTGCGGGGTAATCCGCCGAATCGAATCCAGCAACTCTTCATAGATACCGCTGATAAAAGCAACGGTGCCACCCGAGACTCCGGGAATCGCATCGGCGGCACCCATCGCGGCACCCTTCATAAACAGCGACACCCAGTCGCCTGTTGTTCGGCTCATTCTTCTCTCCCTAGCAACCTGACCGAATTATCAGCACGCATTATTACCGACGCCAATTAAAGCACTGAGCCGCTGAGCATGGGCACAAACTTGACCCCCTCCAGCACGTGGTGCTCGTACTCGGTGTCGCTGCTGCGGATAACCAACCGCAACTCTTGTTTGTCGCCGCCGACAGGAATGATCATCCGCCCACCGATCGCCAATTGCGAATACAATTCCGGCGGAATCTGCTCGGGAGCCGCGGCGCAGGTTATCGCATCAAAAGGCCCCTTTTCGGGCCATCCAAAGCCGCCATCGGCATGTTTGAAATAAACATTACGCAGGCTTAACTCACGCAAGCGACTTCGGGCTTTTTTTTGCAGCGGCAGGATCCGCTCGACACTGAACACCTTACCCACCAGACAGGCCAGCACTGCTGACTGATAGCCAGAGCCGGTGCCAATCTCCAAAACACGCTCGGGACGGCCTCCGTTAAGCAGAATTTCGGTCATCTTGGCCACAATATAGGGCTGGGATATGGTCTGATTAAAACCGATCGGCAGTGCGGTATCTTCATATGCACGGTGCGATAACGCCTCATCGACAAACAGATGCCGCGGCACCTCACGCATCACTTCCAGCACCCGCGGGTCGCCGATCCCCTGTTCGACTAAACGTGCGATCAGTCGATCACGGGTTCGTCTCGACGTCATCCCTATACCCTGGATATCGAACTTATTCACTCCAACTCCTCAAGCCAGCTACCCAAATTATCAAACCCGCTGTAATGGGTCATATCTGCCTGCAGTGGTGTAATCGACACGTAGCCTGCGGCGATTGCGTAGAAATCGGTACCGGGACCGGCGTCCTGTGCGGCCCCCGCCGCCGCAAGCCAGAATCGCTCCCGACCGCGCGGATCAACGGACAGTATCGGCGGGTCGGCCAATACACGATGCCCTAAACGGGTCACATGGATCCCTTTGATCTGATCCAGAGGAAGATCGGGCACATTGATGTTAAGTACTGTGCGCGGTGCTAAATTCAACCGCCCCAGCTGGGGTAGCAGCTGACTCACGACCGTTGCCGCCGTTATAAAATGCTGTCGCCCATGCAGCGAAACTGCAATCGCGGGTTTATCCAGGTAACGCCCCTCCATTGCCGCAGCAACCGTGCCCGAGTAGAGCACATCGTCACCCAAATTAGCCCCGGCGTTGATACCCGCAACCACCATCTCTGGCTCAAAACCCAACAACCCTGAAATCCCCAGATGGACGCAGTCGGTCGGTGTACCGTTGACACTGATAAAGCCATTCCCTAACGTCTGCGGCTCCAGCGGCCGATCCAGCGTCAGTGAATTACTGGCGCCACTGCGATCCCGCTCCGGCGCCACTACCTGAATGGCAAACTGTTCCGCCAACACCCTCACAAGGGTAGCCAGACCCGGTGCATGTACGCCATCATCGTTAGAGATCAATATGCGCATCTAATCTTCAGCCTCCGGACGCTGAGCACCGGCAGTGTCAGCACCCTGACCTGCGGCGACCCGGTAATCGCAAATTTCACGCAGCACACTGGTAGCGTAGGTGCCAGGAGGTAGCTCGAAACTCACCTCAAGCAGCTCCGGCTCGGGCTGTTGCCAGCTGAACTGCTGCGGCAGAAAGCGTACCGAACGTCGCTCCCGAGCTTGCCCCAGGCGCTCAAACCCCTGACACCAGGTTTCAAATCCGACCAGCTCCGCTGTTTCCAGCGCCAACGCCTGATCCTCAACCAACGCCCGCCCCCGCCCCATCAACGGTGCGGTCGGATGCAACTCGATCCGCTCAATCGCCGCCGCCAGCAGGGCGGAATCGGCTTCATGGCTGAGGTTACTCGACCCTCGGATCATCGCTTTGTCACCCGCCAGGTAGCGGTCAAAACAGCCACGATCAATGCGCGCCGCCACCACCCGATTAAACAGATAAGAGCGTGCCGCAGAGATCGCCATACTGCGCTTGTGGCGGTCACGAATTTTAATTTCGCCGTTAAACAGCTTGTCGGCCTGGGTCAGATTGCCCCCGCCGTGGCCGAAGCGTTGCTCGCCAAAATAGTTGGGCACCCCGAAGTCACGAATCGCCTCCAGGCGCGACTCAAGATCACCGTTCAGCTGCAGATCGCGAACCCGTAGCACAAAGCGATTACAGCGATGCCCGCCCCGTTTGAGCTTACGGCTATGACGTGTCGTCTGCAGCACCGTAACACTGTCGGGCAAGCCGCTTAGATCAGGATCCGGCTGCCCCGGTAGCCACAGACTGAACCACTGAGTCGTGACAGCATGACGATCTTTAAGCCCGGCGTAGTTGACATCCATCGGCTTAATGCCAGCAAGAGCGGCCAACTGAGCCGCAATCCACTGGGTATTTTCGCCACGCTTGCGCAGCAACACGAACAGGTGCTCGCCCGTGCCATCCGGCTCGAAACCCAGCTGCTCATCGACCTGGAAGTCTTCCGCCACACTGCGGATAACGCCGCGGGCAGGCGGTTCGCCATGGAACCGGGGAAAATCAAGATTATAAGTATTCAAAGACTACTTCTCTTCGGGGAGCAGGAAAAAGGTCTCGCCACGCTTGACCATCCCCATCTCGCTGCGGGCTCGCTCTTCCAACGCCGAGGTTCCCTGCTTCAGGTCATCCACCTCGGCGCGCAGGGCGTCGTTACGATCGATGAGCAGTTGATTAGAGGCCTGCTGTTCGGTGATGGAATGCTGCAGCGCCCACACTGACGGCAGATTGCCATCACCAAACCATAATCGAAACTGCAAACCCAGAAGCAGCACGCAGAGTATTGCCAGCAGCCATTTCATGACCCTACCCTCGACACGGTGCCAAGCAAGCTGATCCGGAGCCTTATCGCTGCTCCGGGCTGGTTACGCCTGACCTTTGATTTCTGAGCGGCCTTTGTAAGGCGCCGTGCCTTGCAACTCGGCTTCGATCCGCAGCAGGCGGTTGTACTTGGAAACGCGATCGGAGCGGCACAGTGAGCCGGTCTTGATCTGACCCGCTTTAGTGGCCACCGCCAGATCGGCAATGGTGGTATCTTCGGTCTCGCCAGAACGGTGCGAGATAACCGCAGTAAAGCCCGCATCCTGCGCCATCTTGATCGCATCCAGGGTTTCGCTCAGGGTGCCGATCTGGTTGAACTTGATCAGGATCGAGTTGCCGATCTGCTGCTCGATACCGCGCGCCAGAATCTTGGTATTGGTCACAAACAGATCATCACCGACCAGCTGCACCTTGTCGCCGATCTTGCGCGTCAGGGTCGCCCAGCCGTCCCAGTCGCTCTCGTCCATGCCATCTTCGACGGAAAGGATCGGGTACTTACGGGTTAGATCGGCCAGGTAATCGGCAAAGCCTTCGGCGTCGAATTTTTTACCTTCACCCGCCAGATCATACAGCCCCTCTTTATAGAACTCTGAAGCCGCGCAATCCAGTGCCAGGGTGATATCTTCTCCCAGCTTGTAACCGGCCAGCTCGATCGCCTCCTGAATCACCACCAGCGCCTCTTCGTTGGAGGCCAGGTTCGGCGCAAAGCCGCCTTCATCGCCCACCGCAGTATTCAGACCGCGAGCCGTCAACACCTTCTTCAAACTGTGGAAAATCTCGGCACCCATACGTAACGCTTCGGCAAAGCTCGGTGCGGACACCGGCTGCACCATAAACTCCTGGATATCGACATTGTTATCCGCATGCTCGCCACCGTTGATGATGTTCATCATCGGTACCGGCATCGAGTAGTCGCCGGGGTTGCCGTTAAGCTCGGCGATATGCGCGTACAACGGCATCCCTTTGCCAACCGCCGCTGCTTTGGCAGCCGCCAGAGACACAGCCAGGATCGCGTTAGCGCCCAAATTGCCTTTGTTCTCGGTCCCATCCAGATCGATCATCAACTGGTCGAGGCCACGCTGATCGCAGGCGTCTTTGCCCAACAGGGCCGCGCGGATCGGGCCGTTGATCGCAGCAACTGCCTTCAGCACCCCTTTACCCAGATAGCGTGATGCATCGCCATCACGCAGCTCCAGCGCTTCACGAGATCCGGTAGAGGCACCAGAAGGTGCACAGGCAGTACCAAAGGCACCCGAGGCCAGAGTCACATCCGCTTCAACGGTGGGGTTGCCGCGGGAATCCAGCACTTCACGTGCCTTGATATCTGTAATCGCTGTCATGTTGCCGTTCACTCCGTTTAAAGCCTGATAATTTTCAATTCTTATTAATACCGCGCCGTATTACTTGCCGCCCTGAACCAAGGCCGCCTTGACGAAGCCGCAAAACAGACCGTGGCCGTCACGGGGGGTCGAGGTGAATTCAGGATGGAACTGACAGGCCACAAACCAGGGATGGTCGGGCACTTCAATCACCTCGACCAGAGTGCCGTCGATGGAGCGTCCAGAGACCCGCAGCCCGGCATTCTGAAGTTGCTCAACATAATTGTCATTGACCTCGTAACGGTGCCGATGGCGCTCAAGAATGACCTCTTGGGCATAGCATTCCGCCGCGGTAGAGCCTGCTTCCAGGCGGCACTGCTGAGCCCCCAGACGCATGGTCCCACCCAGATCGGCATCCTCAGAACGGGTTTCAACATCACCCGCAGCGGTCGTCCACTCGGTGATCAAGCCCACCACCGGGTGTTCGCTCTTGGGGTTGAATTCGGTGCTATTGGCGCCTTCCAAGCCCGCAATATTGCGCGCAAATTCGATGACGGCGACCTGCATCCCCAGGCAGATACCTAGGTAAGGAATCTTGTTCTCACGGGCAAAGCGTACGGTTTCAATCTTACCTTCGACACCGCGCTCACCAAAACCGCCCGGAACCAGGATCGCATCAACCGCGTCGAGCACTGCGGTGCCGTTACGCTCGATCTCTTCGGAGTCGATAAACTTCAGATTAACCTTGGCGCGATTTTTAATCCCGGCATGGCTCATCGCCTCGATCAGCGACTTATAGGCATCCAGCAACTCCATGTACTTACCGACCATGGCGATAGTCACTTCACGATGCGGATTGAGCTTGGCGTCCACCACATCGTCCCACTCGCTCAGGTCGGCAGCAACGCAGTCGAGATTAAATTTATCGACAACAATGTCATCCAGCCCCTGCTCATGCAGCATGCGTGGAATACGGTAGATGGTATTGGCATCTTCCAAAGCGATAACCGCACGCTCTTCGACGTTGGTAAACAGCGACAGTTTGCGCCGCGAATCGGCTGGGATCTCGTGATCGGAGCGACACACCAGAATATCGGGCTGAATACCGATCGAACGAAGCTCCTTAACGGAGTGCTGCGCCGGCTTGGTCTTGGTTTCACCCGCCGTCGCGATATAGGGCACCAGCACCAGGTGCATAAATAGCGCACGGGTACTGCCCAGCTCAACTTTCAACTGCCGTACCGCTTCCATAAAGGGCAGCGACTCGATATCACCGACGGTGCCGCCAATCTCGACCAGCGCGATATCGGCATCACCGGCACCTTCAATGATTCGACGCTTGATCTCGTCGGTGATGTGCGGAATCACCTGTACCGTACCGCCCAGGTAATCACCCCGACGCTCCTTACGCAGCACCTCTTCGTACACCCGACCCGAGGTAAAGTTATTACCCTGGGTCATCGTGGTGTGAATAAAGCGCTCGTAATGGCCCAGATCCAGATCGGTCTCGGCGCCGTCTTCGGTGACGAATACCTCGCCATGCTGGAACGGGCTCATGGTGCCCGGATCCACATTGATATAGGGATCGAGTTTCATCATGGTAACTTTAAGACCGCGCGCTTCAAGGATAGCAGCCAAAGATGCGGAGGCGATGCCTTTGCCTAGGGAAGACACAACGCCGCCCGTGACGAAGATATAATGCGTCATTCGGAACCTGTTCGCAGATGTAAGTACAGTGTTTTTGGGAGAGATGCGAAGCACCTCAAGATGGGGCTACAGGGTAGCAGATCGACCCTCTCACGACAATCAGAAATCACCATCACTCAACGCCGCCACCGCTGCGGACAATCAGCAACCACCTACACTCAACAGCACCACCGCTGCCGTCAATCAAAAATCACCATCGTTCAACGGCGCCACCACTGCGGACAATCAGCAACCACCTGCACTCAACAGCACCACCGCTGCCGTCAATCAAAAATCACCATCGTTCAACGGCGCCACCGCTGCGGACAATCAGCAACCACCTGCACTCAACAGCACCACCGCTGCCGTCAATCAAAAATCACCATCGTTCAACGGCACCACCGCTGCTGGCAGCGGCGTCCAGCTCAACGCGAGTCCGACCTGCTCCGGGGCGGCCAGACAACCCTCGGCAAGCCACAGGTCCGCCACCGCCAACAACTGCGCGCCTGCATAGATCAACGGCAGCTGCTCGCGCTGCCAGGGCGCGATCCGACTCTGCTGCAATAGCTTCTTCAACGACCGGCTCCCCGCCCGTCCGGACAGCTGAATTCGCTCGCCCCCCTGGCGCAGCCTGATCTGCAGCACGCCCGAGTCCGGCAACGCCAATCCGGCACCGATTCGCGGCTCGGCTCGCAGCCGCCCCCCCGGCAGCTGCAGCTCACTGATACCGCCCGGCACCAGCAGCCAATCCCAAACCTGCTTGGAATCGATCTGTAGCGGCTCCGGCAGCAGATACAGACCACCCTCGAAGCGCCGTAACCACATAGCCCGCAGCTGCATCTGCGGCTGCGCATCGATTCGCGCATTCGCAACCTCCGCCCACAACCGCCGCAGCAACGCCGCATCGGGCAACACTCCAGCCCGTGTCTGCAGCCAATGGCGCAGCAGATTGGCACGGCGATGGTTTGAGAGCTGAGCAAGCGAGTCGACCGACAAGCCGGCGTCCTGCTGCTGACAGCGCTGCAGATCGATCGCTGCCAACTCCTCGCATAACCGCTGCGCGTCGGCACTGTTGCGCGCACTCAGCGCCAGCAGCGGCACCGCCGCGGACCAGCGCTGCTTAAGCAACGGCAGCACGCTGGCGCGCAGATAGTTCCGGTCATGCAGCATATCCTGATTACTCGGATCATCGACCCAGCGCAGCTGCCGCTCCACGGCATAGCATTCTAACTGACGGCGGGTACAATCCAGCAGTGGCCTGATCAGCCGCCCCCGACCGAGCGGCCGGGTTTTGGGGATCGATGCCAGCCCCCGCACACCACTGCCGCGCATCAAGCGCAACAGCAGCGTTTCCGCCTGATCATCGGCATGATGCCCCTGCAGCAACAGATCAGCATCGCCCAACAGCGACTCAAACACCCGGTAACGGCCGATGCGCGCCTGATTTTCCAGACTACTGCCCGGCTCAATCGAGATCCGATGCACCGCTAACGCGACCCCCAACCCCTCAGCTGTTGACTGGCAATGCAGAGCCCAGTCATCGGCCAGGGGGTGCAGCCCATGATGGATATGCACCGCCTTGAGCCGCCCTTCAGCATTAAGCCCCGCCTCTAACGCTAGCTGCAACAACACCCGTGAATCCATGCCGCCGCTGTAGGCGATCCAGATCACGCCCGTAGTATTACCCACAGCGACCTGAGCCAATCGATCGATTAAAACAGCAGCAGAAAAGATCATCGCGTACAACAGAAAAGGGCACCCGCAGGTGCCCTTGGTGTATCAGCTGATGCCGTAGGACATCAGGCGCTCGTAGCGCCGCTGGAGCAGCCCATCAACCTCGAAGGTATCCAGTTCTTCTAACACCTCAAGCAGTTGCGTTTTCAACGAGGCCGCCATCAACTCCCGGTCACGATGCGCACCACCCAGCGGCTCTTTAACGACCACATCAACCAGACCCAGCTCATGCAGACGCGCCGAGGTGATCCCCATCGCCTTCGCGGCATCGGACGCCCGATCGGCGCTCTTCCAGAGAATAGAAGCACAACCCTCAGGCGAGATTACCGAGTAGGTGCCGTACTGCAGCATCAACAACTTATCGCAAACACCAATGGCCAACGCGCCGCCGGAACCACCCTCGCCGACCACGGTCGAGATAACCGGGACTTTCAAACGCGACATCACCGCCAGGTTATAGGCGATCGCCTCACTCTGACCCCGCTCTTCCGCATCAATACCAGGATAGGCCCCCGGAGTGTCGATAAGGGTGATGATCGGCATTTTGAAACGCTCAGCCATCTCCATCAGCCGCAGCGCTTTACGGTAACCCTCAGGGCGCGGCATACCAAAGTTGCGGCGCACCTTTTCCCGGGTCTCACGCCCCTTCTGATGCCCGATCAGCATCACCGGACGCCCGTCTATACGGCCAATACCACCGACAATCGCGGCATCGTCGGCGTAGTGACGATCGCCGTGCAGCTCATCGAAATCATCAAAGATCAGCTCGGCGTAATCCAAGGTATAGGGGCGTTTAGGGTGACGCGCAATCTGGGCGACCTGCCAGGCCGACAGATCGGCAAAGATCTTTTCGGTCAGGCCGACGCTTTTCTGCTCCAGCTTGTCTATCTCATCGCTAATATTGAGGTCACTGCCCTGCCCCACCATGCGCAGTTCTTCGATCTTAGCCTGCAGCTCGGCGATCGGCTGCTCGAAATCCAGATAATTAGGGTTCATAACTGTCCGCTTCTGATACTAAGCCTCATCCCAATCGCAGGAATAAAGGCGGAAAATAGGCCAATTCTACCTTGCGAATAATGGATTAGCCACCGTAGAGCAACGCCACCTGCTCCTTTCCATAGCGCCGCTGCAGATCCTGCAGCAACTCATCGGTTACCCGCACCTGCCAATCCTGGCCCAGCACAAGATCAGCCCGGGCATCCTCACTCTGGTAACGAATCCGCACCACAACCCCCGCCTCACTGCGATGCTGCGGCAACCAGGCTGACAACTGCCTGGCGATATCTGCGCCGCCGGCCTGCAGCTCAATCTGCAACGCCTGGGCAAAACAGCGCCGTGCATCGGCAATATCCATCACCCGATTGCAGCGCACCTTCATCTGATCCTTATACTCATCGAATGAAACCTCACCCTCAAACACCAGCACCCGATCCTTAACGATCAACTCCCGACACTGGTCGTAAAGCTCGCCAAACAGCACCACTTCCAACCGCGCACTGCGGTCGTCCAGGGTAACAATCACCAGGGTATCGCCGCGTTTGGTCTTAATCAGGCGAATATCAAGCACTAAACCCGCCATCTTCTGCTGAGTACCACGCATCGGTTTCAGATCGACCAGCCGACTAGGGGCGAACTTGCGCAGCTCTTGCTCGTATTCGTCGATCGGATGTCCGCTAACATACAGGCCCAGGGTATCCTTTTCGCCTGCCAATCGCTGCTTATCGGTCCACTCTTCAATCCGCCCATAGGGCTCATAGGGATTATCAACCCCCTCGTGCGCCACGCTGACATCACCGAACAGATCGAATACGCCGCTGTCGAGGTTACGCGCCTTCTGATTCGCCGCCTTGACCGCATCAGGAATCGCCGCCATCAGTACCGAGCGATTAGGCCCCAGCTTATCCAGCGCGCCGCAGCGCAGCAACGCTTCAAGCACCCGCTTATTGATGTTCGCCCCACCTACGCGCTCGCAGAAATCGAACAGATCGGAAAACGGACCTCCCTGGGCACGGGCAGCAACAATCGCCCCGATCGGGCCTTCACCAACCCCTTTAACGGCCCCCAGACCGTAAACAACTTCACCCGCGTCGTTAACGGTGAACATGTAGTCACCGAAATTGACATCGGGCAACACCAGCGCCAGCCCCATCGTCCGACACTCTTCGACAAAGATCACCACCTTGTCGGTATTCTGCATATCCGACGACAGCACCGCCGCCATAAAAGGGGCAGGATAGTGATATTTGAGCCAGGCGGTCTGGTACGACACCAGCGCATAGGCGGCCGAGTGCGACTTGTTGAACCCGTATCCGGCGAACTTCTCTACCAGATCGAAGATATTTCCTGCCAGATCGGTATCAATATTGTTGCCCTGACACCCCTCCAGAAAGCCGACCCGCTGCTTAGCCATCTCTTCGGGCTTCTTCTTGCCCATGGCACGCCGCAACATATCCGCACCACCCAGAGTGAAGCCTGCCATCACCTGAGCGATCTGCATCACCTGCTCCTGGTACAGCACCACCCCGTAGGTCGGCTCCAGCACCGGCTTCAGCGGCATATATTCATAGTCGACATGCGGAAAAGATAGCTTAGCCCTGCCGTGCTTACGGTTGATAAAGTCATCCACCATGCCCGACTGCAGCGGCCCGGGCCGGAACAGCGCCACCAGAGCGATAATGTCCTCAAAACGGCTCGGCAGCAGCCGCTTCATCAGATCTTTCATGCCGCTGGATTCAAGCTGGAACACCGCCGTGGTGTCGCCACGCTTGAGCATCTCGTAGACCCGCGGGTCTTCCAGTTCAATGGTGGTGATATCGAGCGGCACCTCATCCGTCTTGGCCTGCTGGGCATGAATGGTCTTCAACGCCCAGTCGATGATGGTCAGGGTACGCAAGCCGAGAAAGTCGAACTTCACCAGCCCGGCGTATTCGACATCGTTCTTGTCAAACTGGGTGACCAGACCGGCGCCGGTCTCATCGCAGTACAGGGGTGCGAAATCGGTCAGCCGGGTCGGCGCGATCACCACCCCGCCGGCATGCTTGCCCACCCCGCGCGTGACCCCTTCCAGCTGCACCGCCATATCCCAGATCTCCTGGGCCTCCTCGCTGATCCCCAGGAATTCGGCCAGGGCGGGCTCCTCCTGAACCGCCTTCGCCAGCGTCATCCCCACTTCAAACGGGATCAGCTTAGACAGTTTGTCGGCCAGTCCGAACGGCTTACCCTGTACCCGGGCAACATCGCGCACCACCGCCTTGGCCGCCATGGTGCCAAAGGTAATGATCTGCGACACCGCGTCACGGCCGTAGGTTTCGGCCACGTAATCGATGACCCGGTCACGGCCATCCATGCAGAAGTCGATATCGAAGTCGGGCATCGATACCCGCTCGGGATTAAGAAAGCGCTCAAACAGCAAGTCGTACTCGATCGGATCCAGATCGGTGATCTTCTGCGAGTAAGCCACCAGAGAACCGGCACCCGAGCCCCGCCCGGGACCCACGGGCACGCCGTTATCCTTACCCCACTGGATAAAGTCCATCACGATCAGGAAATAGCCGGGAAACCCCATCTCGATGATGATCTTCAGCTCGAATTCGATACGATCGTCGTAGATCTTGCGCTTGGCCGCATACTCAGGATCGTTGCGATCGAGAATCTTCTCGAGTCGCTCCTCCAGCCCTTTCTTGGTCACCTCGATAAAAAACTCATCCATCGTCATCTCGTCGGGAATCGGATAGTTAGGCAGATAATACTTACCCAGTTCGATCTCTATATTGCAGCGCTTGGCGATTTCAAGTGTGTTCGACAAGGCCGAAGGGATATCGGCAAAGAGCACAGCCATCTCTTCGCTTGAGCGGAAATACTGCTGGGCACTGTAACTGCGCGGCCGCCGCGTATCGGCGAGCACCCGACTCTGATTGATACAGACCCGCGCCTCATGGGCATCAAACTCCTCCGGGCGCAAAAACATCACCTCGTTGGTCGCCACCACTGGACAGTTTAATTCGCTGGCGAGCCGTACACTGGCGTGCAGACACTCCTCATCTTTAGGTCGCCCGGTACGCTGCAGCTCAAGGTAAAACGCCTCCGGAAACACCGCCATCCACTCCGCCAGCCGCTCACGCCCCTCCTCCGGGCGCTCACTCAGCAGCGCGGCACCAATCTCGCCCTCTTTTGCACCCGACAGTGCGATCAGCCCCTGCGCCTTCTGCCGGATCCACTCCGGCTTGACCAGGGCTTTTTCGGCAATGATGGTCTGACCCTGCTGGTACGCCATCGCAATCAGCTCGGTCAGGTTGCGATAACCCAGCCGATCCTTAACCAGCAACGTTATCCGCCGCGGCGGCGCCTTGGGATCATCGCGATTCTCTACCCACAGATCGGCGCCGCAGATCGGCTTGACCCCCGCGCCTATGGCCGCCTGGTAGAATTTTATCAACGCGAAAAAATTGGTTTGATCGGTCAGCGCTACCGCGGGCATCCGCTGCTTGGCAGCCTCCGCCGCCAGCGCCTTTACCCGGACCAGACCATCAACAACCGAAAATTCAGAGTGGACGCGCAGATGAACAAATTGACTATCAGACATGCTGTTTCCGGTTGTTACAAATACGAACCGGTAATTATAACGACTGCGCTGCGCCGAGGTAAGCCAAGCCGCCGCCGAAAACGGCTCCACGCTCATTTAGCACGGCCCGTTTAGCACGAGTCATTTAGCTCGACCCGTTTAACTCGACCCGTTTAGCTCGGTCCGCCTAGCACGACCCGCTTAGCACGAGTCATTTAGCTCGACCCATAGATCCACCGGCCAACGCGCGGGCTTGCTTAACGGGCGTCAGTCGAACGCGTAGTGAGCCAGATTTTTGCTCAGTTGTTGCTGCTCGAAGTGGACTTCAATCCCCCGGCGCGCGTTACGATTGCGGATAAGGGCGGCCTTTTCACCGGCGTGATGCGAGTCGCAATCTACGCGCATAAAAGCATCGAACAGATCACTATGAATTTTTTGCAGCTGTTGATCGTGTCTCATCATGGCAATGACTCCAGATTAAAGAACGATCAGGTATAAAATATTTGTATGACCGCAGCATGACAACCGTGCGCCCTGCGTGGCAGATTATGCTCAGTCGGAAGCAGATGCCCGCATCACGGCGGTGTCGGCAATTAGCTTAGCGAGGGGGCAATGGCGCCATCTTGGGATTGCGTAGCGGTGCTTTTTTTTCGTTCATACGCAACGAGCGCAGGCTCCGCCGGATCGCCTTGAGATGCTCGATCACGCCCGGCCCCAGCTTCATTGCCAAGCCAACAGCCAATACGTCAATCACCACCAGCTGCACCACCCGAGACGACATCAGCGCGCTGAGATCTTTGTCCTCTTCTAGATCTATATGGAGCGGAATCGTCGCCTGCTCGGACAGCGGCGTATCACTGGGGCATAACGCAATCACCTGCGCCCCCTGTGCCATCGCCAGCCGCGCCGAGTGGAGCAGATCTTTAGTGCGCCCGGTCTGGGATACGGCGACCACCACATCGCCCGCAGCGAGCGTGACCGCCGCAATCGATTGCAGATGCGGATCTGAATACGCCACGGCGTTGACCCGAAGACGATGAAACTTGTGCTGAGCATCGGTACAGACCGCAGCGGAAGCGCCGAAGCCATAAAACTCGACGCGGTTGGCCCGGGCCAGCGCCTCTATTGCCCGCTCAAGCATCTCGGAGTCGAGCGCCTCCCTGATGTTAATCAGGCTACCGATGGTCGAATCGAAGACTTTCTGTTTGAAGTCGCTGACCGTATCTTTTTTATCGAGAGAGAACTGTTCAAAACTGGAACTGGCCCCCAGCACTTGTGCCAGTGTCAGCTTAAAGTCCTGAAATCCATCGTAGTTGAGTGCCCGACAGAATCGCACCACAGTCGGCTCACTGACCCGAGCCTCTGCAGCCAAGTCAACGATGCGCATATGGATGATATCTTTGGGCTGAGCCAGTACGTAATCCGCCACCTTCTGCTCGGACTTGCGCAACTCAGATCGCGCGTCGGCGATCGCTTTAAGTACGTTGATTGAATTCAAACAACTATGTCCTTCGAACAGGGCAGCCTAGAATATCAAAAAAGCGCGACTACAGGTGAAGTCAAGACACGGACAAGAAAACAAAATCAAACAACAAAGATTATAACTAGATTAAGAATCATCACAAACAGAATTTGACTTATCAAAATCACTTTCCATCACCCGGAACAGCCGCCATGCCTCGTCCATCAGCTTCTGCTTGGCCGCCAGCGCAATCGCTCTGAGCTGCGTTTCAAGCGAATCTAGCCCGACCATAGCCACCAACCCGGAGAACTGATGCACCTGCTCGCGTAACGCCGATTCATTGCCGCTCAAAAGCACCCGCTGCAAAGCTGAGAACTGCTCCGCAAACGCCTGTTTCAACTCCTGCTCCTGAATCCCAAAACGCTGCATTCGCATCGCCACATCGCTGACCGAGCGCACCTTGCCATGTGCATAGGCAGCTAAGACCTGCTTAACCAGCATCGCCTCATCCACCGGTTTATACAGGACCCCTTGAAGCCCAAGGGACGCAACCAGCTCCAGCTCATTGCTGATCACATCCGCAGTAAGAATAACAATAGGCGTCTGCGCCGCGACCGAAGGCAGCTGGCGGATCTGTTGGCAGGCCTGTGCTCCGCCCAATATCGGCATATGCAGGTCCATAATGACCAGATCAACAGGGCTGCGCGCCACGGCAGCGACCGCGTCACGACCATTAGCCGCAGTTTCCACCAAGGCTCCCTGAGCCTCCAGCATCCGCGTCAACAGCAGCCGATTAAAACCGTTATCCTCAACCACTAACACCCTCACGCCCTGTAGCGCGAGCAGCGGTTGCGACGCCTGACGACTCGGCAGAGGTTTGGCCTCGAGGGCATGCAGCAGCCGATAACGGCCCACGGGCAGCCGCAACATGGTAGCGGGTGCCAGCGACTCGACTAACCGCCCCACATCCAACCCGGTGGCATCATCGCCGTGCTCGGTGAGCAGGATCAATTCACCAGTGAAGCTCTCCCGCACTGAGCTTAGAAAACGAGTCCAGGATAACTCCTTCAACTCCGCCAGCGTCAGCCGCACCAGCACCCGGTCATAGGCAAGCGCAGATGCCTGCAGCTGCGCCACGAGCCGCTGCCGATCATCCATGACATCGACATGACAGCCCCAGGTTCGGAACTGCTGTTCAAGCCGAGCAAGGCACGAGGCATCAGAACAACATAACAACACATTGAGCTCGGGCAACTGGATTACCGGCGGTGGGGGGGCACTCTCCAGGCGCAAGTTGATACTCAACAGACTGCCAACACCCACCTCACTGCTCAGGGTCAGCGCTCCGCCCATCAGCTCAACCAGGCGTTTACTGATCATCAGCCCCAAACCACTGCCGCCAAAGCGCCGGCTGATCGACGTATCTGCCTGAACAAAGGGTTGAAACAGCGTTTCTAACTCGGCCGCCGAAATACCGATCCCGGTGTCTTCGATCTCGATCTGCAACTGGGTCCAGCCCTGTTGTTGCTGACTGCTAAGCCGTATCTGAATACCGCCCTGCTCGGTAAATTTAATCGCATTGCTGATTAAATTGCTGATGACCTGCGAAAAGCGGGTTGGATCGCCCACTAGCGACAACGGCCATTGCGCCTCACACTGCAGCGCTAGCGTCAGCCCTTTGTGCGCCGCAGCGGGTGCCTGCATCTCAAGCACATCTTCCAGGCAAAGCTCCGGATTAAAGGGGATATTCTCCAGCCTGAGATTGTCAGACTGGAACTTGGAAAAATCGAGAATATCGTCGATCAGGCGCAATAATAACGACGAGGCACTGAGAATAATTCGACAATACTCACGCTGCCCGTCGTTTAACGGACTCTTTTCCAACAGCCGGATAAAGCCGATCACAGAACTGATGGGGGTCCGCAGCTCATGACTCATGCGTGCCATGAAATCATCCTTGGCCCGGGCGGACTGCTCTATTCGCTCTTTCGACTGCTGCAACGTTTGGTGGCTCTGCTCCAACTCAGCCAAGGCTGCCTGCAGCTCAGCGGTGGCCTGGTCCACATCTCGCTGCAACGACTGCTGATGCTGTTGCGCCTGCGCAATCAGGGCCGTGATACCCTGCTGCAACGCACCGATCTCGCGCTGATAGGTGGCGGCGATAACCGGCGGGTCGCCGCCAGACTGGTAACGCGTTAAGGAATGGCTAAGCGCCCGAATCGGTGCGCTAATATTGCGCCCGATGCGTAACGCCAGGACCGCCGCCAGCAGCAACCCCGTTGCAGAGATCAACAGCCCCCAGAGAATAATCTGTTGCTGCCGCTGCACCAGAGCCCGATCGTTTAGAATAAGCACGACAGCGCCGAGATGACGTTCCGGGGCAAGACTCAGGTCAAAATCATCCACTGCCACGGCCCCCATAAGCACAGGCTTAACCAGCATCCAGCCCCCCTCAATCCCTGGCAGATAGATCCGCTGCCCCGCTTCGTGCTCCTGGATGCCAGCAATGATTCGCTTGAAATCCAACACCCGCGCCTGGCTTTGGTAGAGCAACTTCGATTGCGCATTGATAAACATAATATTGGTCACGTCAGGCCGTTTTATCGGCCCTCTGGCCAACTGCTCCAAAACCTCGACATTTTGCGTCAACAAGCCGAACTCAGCGGCCGAGGTCAGATAGTCCATCAGCGTTTCTGCCTCATCGTTGAGTGCCTGATGCGCGTCCTGAATACGCGAACTGATCATGTACCCCGATAGCGCGAAGGTCAGCAGTAGCAGCGGCAACAGTGCCGTCAACATCACTTGCTGACCGATACTCAAGCGGGATAACTGCGCGATTAGTTTCATAAGCGGCCATCCCGGGACATCCCGGCCTCAATTTCAGCCACACTCGGCAGACTCAAGCCGATGCTCTGCGCAGCCTGGAGACTGGTGCGAATTTCAAAAAACAGGGGATACGCCGGCGCGGGCAACCTCTTGGCCTGCTGCGAATACCAGCGCTCTAACCAGGCCGCGGCATCTTTAGCGATAGATACCGGAGTGCTGAACACGGCCGCCGTCGCACCGGCGTCAACATAACGGCTAGAGAAGCCGATCAGCGGAATATTGCGCCGATAGCACAGCAGCAGCAGCCATTTGGAGATACTGCGGTTAAATTCGGCCTTGTCGGGCAGCACCAAAATCGCATCGCTACTCTCACTTAGCGGCTCCAATAGCCGAATCGGATTTTCGTTGTATCTAAATTGCGCTAACCGCTGCTGCCAAGCCATCGCATCGAGGGCAGACGCGATAGCGGGTAGCTGGTCATCACTGTTGGGCCCCAACACCACCCCCATCCGCTTAATGGATGGGCTGATCAATTGCGCCAGGCGTAACTGCCGGGCAACCGGCTGCTCCAGATAGATCGCACTTAACAATCCTCGCTCTCGCCGGGACAACAACGCGGGTTGGCTACTCAGCGAATTAAACGTCTGGCGCGGTATCAGCACGCTCAGCACCGGCCAGGACAGCGGCCCATGCAACACCTCTCGGGTGGCCTGGGCACCCACCGTGACAACAAGGTCGGCCTGAACGGCCGTCGGGCTATATTGATCAGCCAGTACGCTGCTCAGCTGCCAGCGCTCCAGCGGCAGACGCTGCAGTAAGGCTGAACTCAGCTCGTGATAGGGCGGGCTATCTTGGCTCAACACCAGCAGTAATGACTGACGTGCCCAGCTACTGGCCGGAAGCAAAACCAACAGCAGCAGCAGCGCCCGAAACCAGCCGCGTAGATAAGGGGAGCCCCTGCTAGAAGGGGGCATTATTAAACAATCCATTGCTTATACATCTCAATGCCCTAAGCCGTTGCTTGGATATCGTTAATTTGCGAAGAATAGTGGTTATATTAAACGAAAAAGAGGGTAAAAAATGGCCAACGTCAGATTGCCCGCACGACTGCATGGATGCAGGAGGTAGAGCAACGCAGGAGCGGTTGCCGAGTAGATCAGCGTTAAGCCCGACAAGCTGCTAGGCAGAGTCGCTCAACCGCAATACCTGCGTGACTAACTTAGTGATCCCCTCCGCCGCTTCGCTGATCGAGCCGGCAAGCATATACGCCGGCGTCGTGACCAGCTTACGCTGCGGGTCAATAACCACGTCCCGGACGCTACAGCTCTGGTGCTTCCCCCCCATCGCCTCGATCGCCGTGGCGGTGTCCGCATCGGTACCTATGGTGCAAAGAACGTCCTGCCCAAAGAGTCGCGGCGCCATGGTCGGGGCGATGCAGATCAGTCCAACCGGCTTACCGGCCTGGTGCATCGCCCGGGTAAACGCCAAGACCTGGGGATTGACCTCGCAGTCTGTGCCCGCCACAGCGAAATCGGATAGATTTTTAGCCGCACCGAACCCACCCGGAATAATCAAGGCGTCATAATCTTGCGGATCAGCCAGGGACAGATCTTTGATCTCACCGCGCGCCAGGCGCGCGGCTTCCTCCAGCACATTCCGCGAGTCGCCTGCAGCCTCCTCTCCGGTCAGATGATTGACCACATGCCGCTGGGCAATATTGGGCGCAAGGCAGTGGTACTTCGCGCCCTGCTGTTCGATCTGATACAGCGTCATCACCGACTCATAAATTTCCGAGCCGTCAAACACCCCACAACCGGATAAAATCACCGCGATCTGTTTCATGCCATTCTCCTTGCTGTCTTCACTGTCATGCCTAGGAGCCTGACTCTAGGCCTTAAACTGCAGACCTTAAACCCCGGACGTCAATGTGGGTACGATCGTTTAAGCCCCGGCGCGCCCATCTTATAACGTTTGCTTGGGTGCAGCAGTCGCCTTCAGTAGCGCCCTGAAGCCCGTTTGATAATCGGGATGATGAAACAGATAACCGGCATCAAGCAGCCGCTGCGGTCGACAACGCTTGCTGCCGCTGCGTAATTTTTGGCTAAAATCCTGGCGCTGCTCCGGTTCGGGCAAATTCAGCTCCAGGCGTAGCCACTCCAGCACCTCGTAATAGGGTGCAGGGTGCGGATCCGAGGCCAGATAGCAGTCGGCCAGATCGTGTCCGGCCAGGTCTTTATCGATCAAAAACCGCAACACCCCGACACAATCATCCCGGTGGATGCGATTGCCATAGTGGCTCGGCTCAGCCAGAGCACCGACCCCCTGGCGCACCCAGTCAAGCAGCCGCTCGCGACCCGGACCGTAGATACCGCTGAAGCGTACCGCGGTGGTCTGCAGCTCGCTGTGCTGTAACAGCGCCTCTGCACGCAGCATCGCCTGCCCCGAAAAGCCGTTCGGTTCGGTCGGGCTCTGGTCATCGACCCACTCCCCTTGCCGTTGATGATAGACCGCACTGCTCGATACATAAAAAATTCGCCGCGGTTGCAACTGCTGCTGCTGCAACGCCTCGAGCAGATTCGCCAGGCCGTCAACATAGGCGCGCTGATAACCCTCGGCACTGAACGCGGCAGGCACCAACGAGTAGACCAGGTAATCATGCGGCGGCAATTCGACTAAACTGGCGGGATCGGTGACATCGGCACAGAGACCTTGGATTGGCGCAGGCAGTTGATTAAGATGACGCTTAAGGCCGACGCACTGGTGTCCTGCCTGACACAACTCCAGCCCCAGCTGGGTTCCGATATCACCACAACCGACCAATAGTACTGTTGCCATGATGTTGACCTCTTTTATGCATTGGCCAGCGCCGCTGGCCTGCCATGGGAAAACGCCTAGTCTGGCGCGTCAACGCCCGCTTGTCACGCGAGCACCCGCACAGGTTGGTATCGAGCGCCCTGGCAACCTGTCGGACTTAACACTGAGCTACTCGGCAACCGCTCCTGCGTTGCTCTACCTCCTGCATCCATGCAGTCGTGCGGGGAAAGCCGGTTCTCTTAAGATAGAGGGGGGCCATTTTTCACTCTATTCTTCGTTAAATAGAACCACTATTATCCTCAAAATAGTTCGAAAACTGTCTCAAATCGGCCTTCCCCTCGTAACGACCGGTCAAGTCCGACAGGCTGCTGACGCTCACTTTAAGGATCCCCGCGGATGACCCTGACCGAACTGCGCTATATCGTCACTCTGGCCCGAGAGGGCCATTTTGGCCGGGCAGCAGAGCGCTGCTTTGTCAGCCAGCCAACCCTGAGTGTTGCGGTTAAAAAGCTCGAAGCCGAGCTCGGTGTCACTCTGTTTGAACGCAACAAAAACGGTGTTCAACCAACCCCGGTCGGCCTGCAGGTGGTCGAACAAGCACAGAAAGTGCTCAGCGAAGCGAAACGGATCGACGAGCTGGCAAAGAACGGTCGCGATCCTCTGACCAGCCCATTAAGGCTCGGGGCTATCTACACCATCGCCCCCTATCTGTTTCCACAATTGATACCCAAATTGCGCCACATTGCGCCCAATATGCCGCTGTATCTTGAGGAGGGGTATACCGAAACCCTGCGAGCCAAGCTGATCCGTGGAGAACTGGACGCTATCGTTATCGCGCTGCCGTTCGCAGAGCCTGACATCCTCATTCGCAGGCTTTACGACGAGCCCTTTATGGCGCTGCTGCCCCACGATCACCCCTGGAGCGAGCGCACCTGCATCGACGCCACCGAGCTGAATCAGACCCCGCTGCTGCTGCTCGGCGAAGGTCACTGCTTTCGGGATCAGCTGCTCGAAGCCTGCGGCGGACTCAGCAGCCAGGGTGAGCGCTTAGTCACCGAAGGCAGCTCGTTGGAAACCATCCGCCAGATGGTCGCCTCCGGCCTCGGATCGACCGCACTGCCGCTGTCTGCCATCAATCCACAGCAGCACTCGCCCCTGGTCAAAGCGATCCCTTTTAGTGACCCCGCCCCCCAGCGCACCCTGGCGCTGGCCTGGCGAGCCAGCTTCACCCGCCCCAAGGCGATCGATATCTTGACCGACACGCTCTGTCAGTGCGCCGTTACGCTGCCCGCATCCTCCATAAAGGCCCTGCAACCATGAATGATGCCCCGCTACGCAGCCTGGATCAGTGCTCCATAAAGGCCCTGCAACTATGAATGATGCCCCGCTACGCAGCCTGGATCAGTGCTCCATAAAGGCCCTGCAACCATGAATGATGCCCCGCTACGCAGCCTGAATCAGTGCTCCATAAAGGCCCTGCAACCATGAATGATGCCCCACTACGTCGCCTGGATCAGATCTCGGTAGCCCGGCTCAAAGGGATCGGCGCGGCGATGCAGCAAAAGCTGGAGAAGCTGGGGCTGGAGACGCTACAGGATCTGCTGTTCCACCTGCCCCTGCGCTATCAGGATCGAACCCGAATTGTACCGATCGGCCGCTTGCGCCCCGGCGATGAGGGGGTAATCGAGGGCCATATTGTCAGCAGCGAGTTGCTGCAGGGGCGGCGCCGCAGCCTGCGCTGTATCCTCCGCGATAGCAGCGGTAGCGTCTCTCTGCGATTTTTCCATTTCAGCGCGGCGCAGAAAAACAACCTGAAACCCGGTACCCAGCTGCGCTGTTTCGGCGAAGCCCGGATCGGCAGTGGCGGCCTGGAGATCTATCACCCCGAATACAAAAGCACCGACCAAGCGGAGTCGGAACCGATCAGCACCACCCTGACCCCGATCTACCCCGCCACCGAAGGGCTGACCCAGGCCCGGATTCGCAGCCTGTGCGGCCAGGCATTGGAGATCATGGCGCAGCAAGAGGGGCTGCAGGAGTGGCTGCCTGCTCAGATCAGACAACAGTATGCACTCAGCGACCTGAACGCCGCGGTGCGTTACCTGCATAGCCCCCCGGTCGACACCGACCTGCTGCAGCTGGCTGAATCGCGTCATCCGGCTCAGCGCCGGCTGGCATTCGAAGAGCTGCTGGCGCATCACCTCAGCCTGCTGCGGCTACGGCGCCAGCAACAACAACACAGCGCCCCCGGCCTCTGTACCCAAGGCAGCTTGATTAATGACTTCCTGGCTCAGCTACCCTTTGCCCTCACCGGCGCCCAGCAGCGCGTCTGGAACGAGGTCAGTCGCGACCTGACGCAGCCGATCCCGATGCTGCGGCTGGTGCAGGGTGATGTGGGTTCCGGCAAGACCGTGGTGGCAGCGCTCAGCGCGCTGCAGGCGATCGAAGCTGGCTATCAGGCGGCGGTGATGGCACCGACCGAGATCCTCGCCGAGCAGCATATGCTCAACTTCCGCAGCTGGTTCGAGCCGCTGGGGCTGCGGGTCGATTGGCTGGCGGGGCGACTCAAAGGCAAAAAACGCAGCGAGGCGCTGGGGCGGATCGGTTCGGGTGAGGCTCAGGTCGTGATCGGCACCCATGCGCTGTTCCAGGACGAGGTCCAATTCCACTGTCTGGGCGCGATAGTCGTCGACGAGCAGCACCGCTTTGGGGTGCACCAGCGCCTGGCCCTGCGTGAAAAAGGCCGCGATGGCCTGGTGCCGCACCAACTTATCATGACCGCCACCCCGATCCCCCGCACCCTGACCATGAGCGCCTACGCCGACCTCGATTGCTCGGTGATCGACGAACTGCCGCCCGGGCGCACCCCGGTGAATACGGTACTGATCGCCGATCACCGCCGCGACCAGGTCATCACCCGGGTCCGTGCCGCCTGTGCTGAGGGCCGCCAGGCCTATTGGGTCTGCACCCTGATCGAAGAGTCCGAAGCACTGGACTGCCAGGCCGCCGAAGTCAGCGCCGCAGAGCTGACCCTGGCGTTGCCGGAGCTGCGCATCGGGTTGGTCCACGGACGCATGAAAGCGACCGAAAAAGCCGAGGTCATGGCGCGCTTTAAAACCCGGCAACTGGATCTGTTGGTCGCCACCACCGTGATCGAGGTGGGCGTCGACGTCCCTAACGCCAGCCTGATGATCATCGAAAACCCCGAACGTCTCGGACTGGCCCAACTGCACCAGCTGCGTGGCCGGGTCGGCCGCGGTTCGGTCGCCAGTCACTGCGTACTGATGTACCACAACCCGCTGTCGCAGCAGAGCCGCGAGCGACTCCGGGTGATGCGCGAAACCAACGACGGTTTCATCATCGCCGAAAAAGATCTCGAACTACGCGGCCCCGGTGAAGTGCTCGGCACCCGTCAGACCGGCATGATGCAGTTCCGTATCGCCGATCTGACGCGCGATGCCGACCTGCTGCAGCAAGTCAAACAGGTGGCCGGGCAGATCGAACACCTGCACCCAAACTGTGATGGGATTATTCGCCGCTGGTTGGCGCAGGGGGAGCAGTATGGGAATGTTTAGCGGTGCGGTTTCGGCACGCTGAATACAGTCCCGTGGGGCGGGTTTTAACCCACGCCTTGCCGACGTCGGAAGCTATGCCGATCCACTACTTGAACGAGTTGAGCAAACTACTCAGGGTCGCTCGTCCCTGCGCCTTATTCTCGACTGCGCAGCCCGGATCGCGGCCAAACCACTCCAGATCCTCCTCGGGTAACTCATCCAGGAACCGGCTGGGTACGGTGTCGATCATCTCGCCATACTGTTTGCGCTGACGGGTCAGCGTCATCGTCAAGGTCTTGCGCGCCCGGGTGATACCCACGTAAGCCAGGCGCCGCTCCTCCTCCACAAAATCCTCCTCGATACTGTTGCGATGCGGCAGCAGCTCCTCCTCCATCCCGATCAGGAAGACGTGCGGATACTCCAGCCCCTTGGAGGCGTGCAGGGTCGACAGCTGGACCCGGTCATCGTCGTCATCCTCCTCCTGCTGCTCCAGCATATCGATCAGCAGTAAGCGGGTCACCGCATCGTCGATCTGAGCCTCGGGGTTATCCTCCTGCAGCCGCTCCAGGGTGCGCTGCAGTGAATCGATCAGGAACCCGACATTGGCCATGCGCCGTTCGGCTTGCACATCCGAATTGCAGTTTTGATAGGTCCAGGTTTCGTAATCGATATCGCGCACCATCTGTTTGATCACCTCGATGGGATCGCTCTGATAACAACGCTGGTGCACCCCTTTGAGCCAGTTACTGAACTCGTTCAGCTTGGCCTGGGCGCGAGCCGAGAGCACCTGCCCCAGCCCCAGCTCGGCGCTGGCCTCGAACATACTGATCTGGCGCTCGCCGGCGTAGCCGGCCAGTTTCTCCAAGGTTCCTGGGCCGATCTCGCGCCGCGGCAGGTTGATGACACGCAGGAAAGCGTTGTCATCATCGGGGTTAATCAACACCTTAAGGTAGCCCATGATGTCCTTGACCTCGGCGCGGGAGAAAAACGAGGTGCCGCCGCTGAGCTTGTAGGGGATCTGATTGACCTGCAGCTTCATCTCGATCAAGCGTGACTGATGATTACCGCGGTAGAGGATGGCGTAATCACGGTAGTGATTCTGCAGCTTCAGTCGACGCTCAATAATATCCGCGGCGATCCGTTCCGCCTCGGCATCTTCATTGCGGTTGATGATCACCCGCAGCGGCTCACCCGCACCCATCTCGCTCCACAGGGTCTTTACGAAGTCGTGCGGATTATTGCCGATCAGCTGGTTGGCCGCCTTGAGAATACGGCTGGTGGAGCGATAATTCTGCTCCAGCATCACCACCTTCAGCGATGGGAAATCGGTTTTCAGCAGCGACAGATTCTCCGGCCGGGCACCGCGCCAGGCGTAGATTGACTGGTCGTCATCGCCGACCACGGTCAATCCTCCACGCATCCCCACCAACAGTTTAACCATCAAATATTGGCTGGTATTGGTGTCCTGATACTCATCCACCAACAGGTAGCGGATCTTCCGCTGCCAGCGCTCCAGGACATCGGTACGTTGCTGAAACAGCAGCGTTGGAATCAGGATCAGGTCGTCAAAATCAACCGCGTTATAGGCCCGCAGGCTGCGGTTATAGCTGGTATAAACCCGCGCCGCCAGTTCTTCGTTACCGTTTTGAGCCTGCTGGTAAGCACGATCAGGCCCCACCAGATCATTCTTCCAACTGGAGATCTGATGCTGGATGCTATCGACCAGATCGGTCTCTTCCAGGTTATCTTTCTGCATCAGGCCTTTGATCAGGGCCTGGGCATCCTGGGCATCGAAGATCGAAAAACCCGGCTTGAACCCCAGCAGTTTGTGCTCACGGCGGATGATATTGAGCCCAAGATTGTGGAAGGTTGAGACCGTCAGCCCCCGCGATGCGGGCCCCTTAACCAGCTTGCCGACCCGCTCCTTCATCTCCCGCGAGGCTTTATTGGTGAAGGTCAACGCCGCAATGTGATGCGCTTTGATACCGCAGGTCTCGATCAGATAGGCAATTTTGCGTGTGATGACGCTGGTCTTGCCACTGCCGGCACCGGCCAACACCAGCAAGGGCCCATCAACGTACAGTACCGCCTCTTTCTGGCGAGGGTTAAGATTGCTCACAGCTCTGGATCCCTGGTTAAATTATTGATCTTTCGAAAAATAGGATATCGGCTATTGGCTCACATAAGGGACCGAAATTCGATTAAAGCGATAGCCAGCACGGCCGATATTAGATAAGTTAGAGAACTTCAGCCGAAGGAGTGGCGATTCTACAGCCCAGGGAGTGGAAATCATACTCGCTGGACCTGTTGAGATGTTATGCCCACTGGCAATACAAAAAACCATATCGCTCCGCACCTGCTGATTATTGCACCCGCGGAACAGGCCTATCAAGGGCTCGCTTGGCCGTTACTCCAGGCGCCGGTGCCCGGTTATCGACTGACCTGGTGCTTATCGGTCAAAGAGGCCCTTTGCCAGGGGCGCCGATCAAATTTTGATCTCGTCCTGCTCGCCGACCATTTTGCCAACTCACCGCAACATAACTACCTTCAGCAAGCCCGTCGGCTGCAGCTGAGTATTCCACTGATTGTCATCGGCCAGGATATCAAGCCGCTGGACGAAGATCGCTATATCGCCAATGGCGCGATCGATGTCCTGGAACTAACCCAGATCAACCTCAGTGTACTGCGCCGTGCATTCCGCTATATCGAGCGCCTGCATCAGCGTGACAACCAGATAGCCAACCTGAAACTCATTGATGATCAGACCGGATCACCGTCGCGGCATAGTTTTACCCAGCAACTGAACCTGTTGTATGACCAGGCCAGCAACAGCAACCAGCAGCTCGGGCTGATGATGCTTAATATCGACGGCTTTAAACGGGTACACAACGCCCTGGGGCCGGAGGTCGGCGACGAAACCATCAGCAAAGTTGCCTCCCGATTGCAAGCCGGACTGGAGTCCGGACAGGAGCTAGCGCGGGTGGGTGATAATCAGTTTGCCCTGCTGGTGCTCGGCGACGAGGTCGACGCCCTGCTAAGCAAGCAGATCGAACGGATCTGTTACCTGCACCAGCGCCCCTACCGGGTTCAGGGGCACAACCTGGCGCTGGGGGTCAGTATCGGCTGCGCGGTCTACCCCGATAGCGCCAGCGACATGGCCAGCCTGGTGCGCCATGCCGGTTCGGCACTGCACCTGGCCAAAAAAGAGCGCGGCTGCACCCACCGTTTTTATCAGCAGAGCAACTACGAGGACGCGGTCAACCAGATCACTCTCGAGCCGGAACTGCTCAGCGCCCTGCGCCAGGAACAGTTCGTGCTGCACTACCAACCCCGAATCGATCTCAACAGCCGCCGCATTGTCGGTGTCGAGGCATTGGTCCGCTGGCAGCACCCACAAAAAGGGCTGCTGTATCCCGATACCTTCATCCCCATGGCGGAAAAATCCGGGCTGATCGTGCCGATGGGCTACTGGGTATTCAATAAAGCGCTGGAAGATATCAAACTGCTCGATGCCCAGGGCTACGAACTCAACAAGATCGGCATCAACCTGTCGTTCCGCCAATTCCAGGACGACACCCTGGTGCCCACCATATCCCGATTACTCAGCCGCAGCGGCATCCATCCCGGCCGGGTCGAGTTCGAGCTTACAGAAACCTCGGTGGCGCTCAACGAGCAGCACGTCAGCCTCTGTATCGCCGATCTTAACACCCTCGGGGTCACCTTCTCGCTGGACGATTTCGGCACCGGCTACTCCTCCTTTGCACACCTGCAAAAACTGCCGATCAGCACCCTCAAGATTGATCGCTCATTTGTTCAGGGGGTGACCGATAATCCTGACGACGCTGAGATTGTCCGTGCCATCATCAATCTGGCCCACAATCTGCGCAAGGATGTTATCGCCGAAGGTGCCGAAACCGCAGAGCAGATCGCCTTCCTGGAGCGCAACCAATGCGATCAGGTGCAGGGGTATTTCTTCAGCAAGCCGGTGCCGCTACCGCTGCTGTTCAAGCAGTTGAAACAGCAGCACCAGCCGGACTACCCAAAACAAGATATTGCCCAACATAAAGCATCAATCATCAACGTATAAAGCGCCCTGATGCCTTTATTACGGTAGCGCACGGTCCATCTTTCGATAACTGCAGAGACTGTCCGATCAGCTGAAACATGATACTGCCTAACATAACGTAGCAATCAGCCACCCATACAGCGCTAGGATGCCTTTATTACGGCAGCGCACGGTCCATCTTTCGATAACTGCAGAGACTGTCCGATCAGCTGAAACATGATACT
>JBALTG010000009.1:34651-60741 GCA_036964625.1 Motiliproteus sp. | reverse complement strand
ACATAGTCCTTAGACACATGGTCCTTAGACACATAGTCCTTAGACACATAGTCCTTAGACACATAGTCCTTAGACACATGGTCCTTAGACACATGGTCCTTAGACACATGGTCCTTAGACACATTCTGCTTAGACAGATGGTCCTTAGAAGAATCTCCCGAAGAAAGGCTTGCTTGAGTATCAATAGACTTGCTCATCCGGGTCATCACAACCTCCCCTTGTCGGCAGTCGCGTCATCGACCAGCGGTCCGTTCAGCGGCAACCGAATCCTGAAACAGGCGCCAGCCTCTTTAGGATCAACAAGCTCCACCGAGCCCTGATGCCGCAACAGGATGCTCTGCAAATTACACAACCCCAGGCCACCACCGGCCGGCTTGGTGGTGTAAAACGGATCAAACAGTTTGTCGCGATCATCCGGACGAATACCACAGCCGTTGTCGCTCACCTCAATCCATACCTGGCTCTCATCCGCCCCCCCGACAAGGGACAAGCGTTTTTCCTCACGCAGCTGGCTCATCGCATCCAGTGCGTTGAGTAGCAAATTTAACAGCACTTGCTCGATCTGGCCGGCATCACAGACCACCCGCAGCGGACTGGGCATGTGGATTTCAACCTCCACCCGCTCCTCTTCAAATCGCTGCCCGAGCAGCGTACTGACCTGCCGGACAATCTCGTTCAGGTCATTACGCTCGAGCCGTAACGGTCCAGGCTTGGCAAAATCCATCACATCACTGAGCAAGCGATTGAGCCGTAAAATTTCGGTATCGATGATCGAAAAATGTTCCTGCAACCGCCCTTCCGGCTGCCACTTTTTTTGGATCATCTTGATATTCATTCGGATTGCCGACAGCGGATTACGTATTTCATGCGTCAGCCCCAGCGCGAGATGCCCCACGGCGGCCAGTTTTTTGGACGCTAACAACTCTTCGAAGGTGCCTTCAAGCTGCGTTCGCGCAGCGGCCAGATCGCGGGTACGGACCTCCACCCGCCGCCAGAGCATCCGATTCCAGGCCAGCAGCAGGCCACAGATAATCACGGTGCCGGTCAGAATGCTGATCGCCAATGTTAGCGAAAAGGCCTCCTGTCGACGTAGGAAAGATGAGAGCTGCGCGTCCACTTCACGCTCGGGGGTCGCGACGCCGATAAACCACCGATGATCACCGATCTGCAGGGTTTGATAGCCCAGCAGCTTACGTACCGACTGGTTGTGGTCGGCCGGATCTTCATAGCTGTACCAATCGGTTCCACCGCCACCGTACTGCGCCGAGGTCAGCAGTGAATAGAGTTTGGGCCATTGCGGCAAAAAAGCATCCTCGAAGCTGCGTCCGGCCACCGCACCGTGCGGATCCACCAGCAGGGTCTGGTTGTTGATGTCCGCCAGCCAAGCATAACCATGCTCGCCGATCCGGACCGGCAAAATGTGCTTTCGGGCCAGCTCATCGAAATTAACCGTAAACATGGCCACCCCGCTAAATCCTCCGTCTTTGGCATAGATCCCCTGGGCGACGATTAATGCCTTGTCACCCCGGTGCTGCCCCCCTTCAAGCCGCATGAAAGGCGAGGCGTACATCTGTCCCGGCTTGCCGACATCCCGGGCCCAGAGGTAATAGTCCCGCCAGGCGTAGCTTCGACCCAGGGTATAAGGGTCCGAGGGCTGAATGGCGACCACGGTACCAGCACGGTTAAACACCACCAAGTCGATGATGGCAGAATCAGCCAGACTTTGATTGAGTTTGAACAGGCTGCCGTCGACCTCCAGCGCCCGTGCCTCATTAACCGGATGGCCCTCAAACAGACTGGTCACCAAGCCCAGACTGCGGTTGAGCGTTCCAAAAAAAACCTCAACCGATGCAGAAGCCTGCTCAGCCATCAGCCGCTGCTGCCGATTGTACTGTTCAAAAAACTGCTCTCTTGCCTCTTGGCGGACCGCTTCTGTTGCCAACAAAATGCCGTACAGCGCCGCCATACTGAGGGCGACCAGGATAAACAGCAACGTCCATAATTTGAGAGGGCGGATCCGAGTCATATAACCCTGTCACTCCACGAATCGAGATGGGCTATCGGCCAGACCCGTGGGCCTGGATATAGCGACTGTAACGTTCAAAAACTTGCCCCTTATCTAGATAGAAAGCTAAATCGAAAGCTGAAACGAAAGCTGAAACGAAAGCTGAGACGGTGCTTAAATATGCCTTCCCACTACCCAGCACTAGCTCGCACTATCCAGCGCTATATTGCATGTTTACGGTTATAAATACTCTATCTCTGTTTACACAACAATCTGCCAAGGCTCAGCCGCCCATGTTAAGTGCCCCTCGAGAGCAGAGCGCTAGCGGACAGCCCGTCCATATAAAATCAACAATGCTGATATAAGCATTACCGACCAGATACGTTTTTTTACACGGCTCAGCAAATATTTACACGACGCAAAAGGCCACTTGAAAATTAATGACATTAGTCATCCTGACGATCAGAAAAATATCAAATTACCTCTTTACTATCCGTCGCTTAAAAATATCAGCGCAATATAGTTCATTTCGGCACAAGTTCTGCATTATAAATCTCAATGTTTACGTGGTTACCCATAACAATAATTCGATGGATGCCCAGAAGGAATCGGGAATCCATGCCACTCGACTGGAGAGAACATGCAACCCGGATCTGACAGCAACAATGTGTATAACGCCGCTGACGACTTTATCGATCGTAATGTTCGCGAGGGCCGTGGCGCTAAAACGGCGGTTATCTGCGAGGATCGACGCTTCAGCTACGCTCAGATCCAGCAGGGCGTTAACCGCTTCGGCAACCTGCTCAGGGATCTTGACGTGCGCATGGAAGAGCGGGTAGCACTGCTGCTGCTGGACACCGAAGCCTACCCGCAAACCTTCTTCGGGGCGATCAAACTGGGCGCCGTACCGGTTTGTCTCAACACCATGATGCGGCCTAAAGACTATCAGTATTTCTTGAATGACAGCCGGGCTCGGGTTCTGGTGGTTGATGCAGCGCTTAAGCACAATATCGATGAGATCGCCGCCGAACTTCCTTTTCTAAAGCACATCATCGTCGCTAACGGTGAGGCAGCGGCCACCGGCCTGAATCTGGCCGCCGAGCTGGCACGCCAATCCAGCGAACTGGCAACGGCCCCAACCAGCCCTGACGACGCCTGCTTCTGGCTCTACAGCTCGGGTACCACCGGTCAGCCCAAAGGCACCGTACATCTGCAACGCGATATGATTTTTGCCTCTGAGACCTATGCTCAGCAGATCTTGGGCATAAAAGAGAGCGATGTCTGTTTTTCCGCCGCCAAACTGTTTTTTGCTTACGGTCTGGGTAACGGTCTGTATTTCCCGTTCAGCGTCGGTGCCACTGCGGTCTATCACCCCGGTCGCCCGACGCCCGAGGAAATTTATGCCGTAATCGCCCGCCATAAGCCCAGCCTGTTTTTTGGTGTGCCGACCCTGTATGCCCAGATGCTTGAACAAGAGGGTAGTCTCGATGGCGTTCGCCTGGGCGTTTCCGCCGGAGAATCCTTGCCTGCCGATGTTTTCCGGCGCTGGCATGACCGTTTCGGGGTCGAAATTATCGACGGTATAGGCTCAACCGAGATGGTCCATATCTTCATCTCCAATCGTCCCGGTGAGTGCCGCCCCGGCAGTACCGGGCGCATGGTGCCCGGTTATGAGGCCCGCATTGTCGATGAAAACCTACATGACCTGCCCCGCGGCGAGGTGGGTACCCTGCTGGTCAAAGGTGGCAGTGCGGCGGCTTACTACTGGAACAAACATAAAAAGACCCAGACCACCATGCTCGGCGAATGGCTCAACACCGGCGATAAATTCTGCTGCGATGACAAGGGTTACTTCTGCTATTCAGGCCGTAGTGACGACATGCTAAAAATTGGCGGGATCTGGGTATCCCCCATCGAAGTTGAAGCCAGCATTATCGAGCACGGCTCAGTCGTCGAATGTGCCGTAGTACCGGATATCGACGCCGACAAGCTGGTTAAGCCGAAAGCTTACGTGGTACTTACCCAGTGCAGCACGGCTTCGGAAATGTTGAAGCAGCAGATCCAAGACCACGTCAAAAGCAACTTGGCACACTACAAATATCCGCGCTGGATCGAGTTTGTCGATGCGCTGCCTAAAACCCCAACCGGTAAGATCAAACGCTTCGAACTCAAAAGCAAACACGTTGCCGATTGTGAATGCGGCTGCAGTAGCTGAGCACAGGCTGGAACTTGATGCTGTAGAAGCCCCACCTTTAACCCTCTGACGCCAACCCTTTAACGACAGGAATTAAAACAATCACGGGCAGCGGATGTTGCATCAAAACAACCCCGCTGACACCAACAGACTGACGACAATATCTGCTGTAAAACAACAACAAACAGGCAAATTAAACTCAGGAGCTGTATCCAATGAGCGATTCACAAAAGTCCGGAATCAACCGTCGTACCGTACTCAAAGGCGCCGCAGGGCTGACTGCGGCAGCGACCTTTTTCCCCTCAATGTTTGCCATTGGCGGGCAGGCAAAAGTCAAGGTGGGGCTGTTGCTGCCCCATACCGGCACTTACGCCAAACTGGGTAATAACATCAAGGACGCCCTGGAACTTAGAATTCATCAAGCAGGGGGACAACTGGGAGGGCGTGAAGTTGAGATTGTCAGTCTCGACAGTGAAGCAAAGCCGCCCAAGGCCTCGGAACTGACCAACAAGCTGATCAAAAAAGAAAACGTCGACTTCCTGGTCGGACCGGTGCATTCCGTCGTCGGCATGTCGATGGTGAAGCTGGCACGTAAAAACGGCATTATCACCGTTATCCCCAATGCCGGTGCCAACCAGTTGACCGGCTCGCTCTGTGCACCGAATATCTTCCGCACCTCATTTTCCAGTTTCCAGCCCGGCTTTCCCGGTGGCACGGCGATGCTCGAAGACGGTCATAAGCGGGTGGTGCTGATGTACTGGAACTACGGTTTTGGCAAGCAGGTTGCCGCGGCATTTAAACAGTCCTTCCTGGCAGGCGGCGGCACCATCGTCAAAGAGATCCCCACCCCGTTCCCGAAGGTGGATTTCCAAGCCTACCTGACCGAAGTGGCAGCCCTTGAGCCGGATGCCGTATTCACCTTTTACGCCGGCGGCGGTGCCGTGAAGTTCGTCAAAGATTATGCCGCTGCTGGCCTCAACAAAAATATTCCGCTGTATGGTGCAGGCTTCCTGACCGAAGGCGTCACCGGAGCCCAAGGGGCCGCCGCCGAAGGCGTACGCACCACGCTGCACTATGCCGACAGCCTCGATCTGCCCGCTAACCACCGTTTCCGTGCTGCCTTCCAAAAATCTTACGGCCGCAGTGCCGATGTCTACGCCGTCCAGGGTTACGATGCCGGAGATCTATTGGTTCAGGGGATGAACGCGGTACAAGGCGACACCAGTACCGGTGCCAGAGCCGAGATGATCGCGGCGATGGAGAGCAGCACCATCGACAGTCCTCGGGGCAAGTTCACCTTCTCCAAGTCCCACAACCCGATTCAGAACATCTATCTGCGAGAAGTGGTCAATGGCGAGAACAGGGTGGTGCGCACCGTCGCAGAAGCGCTGGAAGACCCGGCTGAAGGCTGCAAAATCGCGTAATCAGTTGTCGTAATCGACCGCCCCACGCTTGCGGCAGCAGTGCTGACGCAAGCTTCCCACTCAGCGCGGGTAACCAGTTCCTGTGCACTGGTCATCATCGATATGAACTGAGGTTGTATGGACAGTTCCTTTTATCTCATCCAACTGTTGAACGGAATTCAATACGGTTTTTTACTGTTTCTGGTCGCCAGTGGCCTGACCCTGATTTTCGGCATCATGGGGATCATCAACCTGGCCCACGGCTCCTTTTATATGATCGGTGCTTACCTGGCGTTCTGGTTTACCGGTCTGACCGACAACCTGTTTAGCGGCATCCTGCTGGCCCTACCCGTTGCGCTGCTGCTGGGCTATGCGGTGGAACGGCTGGCCATCTCCTACCTGTACCGGCGCGATCACCTGTATCAAGTGCTGCTGACCTATGCCCTGATCCTGATCTTCAATGAACTGCAGCGGATGCTGTGGGGCAGTGATGTTCACAGCGTGTCGATTCCTCAACTCCTCAGTGGTTCGCTGCCCCTGACGGAAAACCAGGCCTATCCCGTTTACCGGCTGTTTATTTCTGCGTGCTGTATCGTCATCGCACTAGCGATGTACTGGGTCATACAAAAAACCCGACTGGGTATGACCATCCGCGCCGGTGCCAGCAACAGAGAGATGGTGCAATCGCTGGGCATCAACGTAAATCGGCTGTTCGCGATCGTATTCAGTCTCGGCGCCACCCTCGCGGCATTGGCCGGCATGCTCGCGGCCCCAGTTAATACCGTCTACCCCGGTATCGGCGACGGTATTCTGATCATCTCGTTTGTGGTGGTGGTGATTGGCGGAATTGGCTCGATTAAAGGCGCCTTTATCGGTGCGATGCTGATCGGTATTGCTGATACCTTCGGTAAAGTCCTGCTACCAGAGATGGCTAGCATGGTGGTCTATGCACTGATGGCCCTGGTGCTGTTTTGGCGCCCTCAGGGGCTGTTTGGAAAGGTATAAGCGATGCATACGGCAAACCGGCCTATTTTAATTCTGCTCTGTCTGGGTGCCTTGGCACTGGCGTTATTTCCCATGATCGGCGATGAGTACTATATCGGCCTGCTGATCAAAATTATGATCCTGGCCATCTTTGCCGTCAGCCTGGATCTGTTGATCGGCTATACCGGTCTGATCAGCCTCGGCCATGCCGCATTTTTCGGAGTGGGCGGTTATGTATTGGCGATATTTTTTGAGGACGCCGACAGCATCAATTACTGGACCGCCCTGGCACTGGTTATCAGCTGCAGCGCGGCAGTGGCGCTGCTGATCGGCTGGTTATGCATCCGTACCTCGGGCGTTTACTTCATCATGTTGACGCTGGCCTTTGCGCAGATGTTTTATTACTTCCTGTTTGAGTCCCCCAACTTCGGTGGCGACGACGGTATCTTTTTGTTCAGCAAGCCGGAGGTAACTGTCGGATCGACGACCCTGCTCGATCTTGAAGATGAGCATCATTTTTACTATTTCGTGCTGGCCTGGCTGATAGCGATCTACCTGATCCTGAGCATGATTCTCAGAGCCCCGTTCGGCCAGGTTATCGTCGCTATTAAGGCCAACGAGCAGCGGGTCAGAGCGCTGGGTTATCCGACCCAGCGCTACAAGCTGGTCAGCTTTATGATTGCCGGTACCCTGGCCGGACTGGCTGGTTTTCTTGAAGCCGCCCACACCGGTTACGTGACCCCTGCCTATATGGGTTGGCACGAGTCCGGCATGGTCATGGTGATCGTTATTCTCGGGGGTATGGGCACCCTGTTCGGCCCCATCATTGGTGCTTTTGTGGTCGTGCTGTTGCAGGACTTTCTGCCCGATCTCACCGAGCACTGGCAGCTGCTGATGGGCGCCATCATCATTGCGGTGGTGCTATTCCTACCCAAAGGGATTGCCGGATTATTATACCGGCTGTGCGAGCGTTCGTCTTCAGCGCGGGCTGCCGACTCACAACCAAAAGCCAAACACCTCAGCGCGGACAGATCGACTGCCGCCACCCTCCTCGCCGAGATCAAGGAGCAAAAGCTGTGAGTCAAGCTACGCCGAGCGATATCATCCTGCGCACCGAGTACCTGTGTAAACACTTCGGCGGGCTGCAGGCAACGCATGAGGTCAGCCTCGCTTTTGAACGGGGCAAAGTCCATGTCATTCTTGGCCCTAACGGCGCGGGCAAGACCACCCTGATCAATCTGCTCTCCGGGGAACTGGCGCCCTCCAGCGGCAAGATATTCTTCAATGATACCGACATCAGCCACGCCTCGGTCGATAAAAGATCGCGCCAGGGCATCGGTCGTAGCTTTCAGAAAACCAATATCTTCCCCGACTTCACCTGCTTCCAGAACTGCTGGATCGGTGCCCAGTCACGTCTATCCAGTTCGATGCGTTTTTTCCGCCCCGCGCGCCAGCTGCATAACGTCCAGCGTCGTACCGAGCGGGCGTTGCAGCTCTGCGGTCTGACCGGACGCCGTGACACCCCCGCAGCGGCCATGAGTTACGGCGAACAACGGCAACTGGAGATCGGTATGATGCTGGCCACAGAGCCGCAGCTGTTACTGCTCGACGAACCGTTGGCAGGCATGGGCAGCGACGAGTCCCGGCAGATGACCGAACTGCTCAAGCAACTGGCTAAACAACATACATTGATCCTGATCGAGCATGATATGGACGCGGTGTTTGCGGTGGCGGACCGGCTGACGGTGATGGTTGATGGCGCAGAACTTGAAACCGGTAGTGTCGACCAGATCCGTAACAGTCAGGCGGTCCAGGACGCCTACCTGGGCAGTAGCGAGGATGCCGCATGAGCAATCACATGAATCCTCTACCAGATCCGGCGGCTTGTGCAAAAAGTCCGCCCACCGCCACACCAACCACCAACTCCGCTGAGCTATTGCTGCAGGCCAACGACCTACACACCTACTACGGCGCCAGCCATATTCTCCAAGGCATCAGCCTCAGTATTCGCCGCGGTGAGACCATCAGCCTGATGGGGCGCAACGGCATGGGTAAAACCACCACCCTGCGCTCACTGCTCGGACTGACCCCGCCCCGCTCAGGTAGCGTCTTTTACCGGGGGCAGGAGACTACCGGCTGGCCCACCTACAAAACCATTCAACAGGGGATTGCCTATGTCCCGGAAGATCGGGGCATCTTCCCCAACCTGAGTGTGCATGAAAATCTGATCATGGCCGCCCGACCCGGCCCCGATGGTCGCAACGAATGGCCGCTACAGCGGGTGCTGGAGTACTTTCCGCGCCTCGCAGAACGCATCGATAACCAGGGTAATCAGCTTTCTGGTGGCGAGCAGCAGATGTTAACCATTGCCCGGGCGCTGATGACCAATCCTGACCTGCTGATTCTGGATGAAGCCACCGAGGGGCTGGCACCGCTGTTCCGGCGCGAGATCTGGTCGGTGATTCGGGATATCAAAGACACCGGCATCGCCTCGATCATCGTCGACAAGGATATCAACGCGTTGCTATCGGTCTGCGATCGAAACTACATCCTCAGCAAAGGTCAGGTGGTTTGGGAGGGGTATTCATACCAACTGAAGCAGCAGCCCGAGCTGCACAAGCGATACCTGGGGATTTAACCGACACTATGCACCTGTCGGACTTGACACTCATCTACTGTGGAACCGAAACCTATGAACATCGAGATGTTTCAACAGCTGATCACAGCTGTCACAGACTTTATTGCCGAGCAACCGCTCGAGCCAGCGCTGGCCCAAGCCCTCAACCAGAAATTTCCGGCCAGCAGTGAACGTTTTACCAGCATCGAAGCAGCCTGCCACGCTGCGATTGCGGCGGGCTGGATGTGTTCACAAGGAGTTGCAGGACGACGTTTTGGCCGGGTGATTGAACCCTGCGAAGAGACCGCGGGGTTCAGTATCGACGTGGTCGATCTAACTAATATCGTCGGCCCCCATCATCGCCACCCTCTGGGTGAAATCTGTATGATTTTCCCCATCACCGACGGCGCTAAATTTGATGGTGAAGGCCGAGGTTGGTGTGTCTATCCGCCAGCATCAGCACATCGCCCGACCGTCACCAACGGCGAGGCAGTGATTCTGTATATGCTGCCAAACGGCCAGATCGAGTTTTCTCAATAGCAACAGGGTGCATGTCGACGACTAGCGCGGATCTTTTGGGACAGGGTTAATTATGCACTATAGATCCACACGGCGCCTTGCCTTAATGGATATGCACTATACAACACATTTAACCCCTGCTAGTATGAACTCAGCCCATCACAGCACGAAGCTCAGGCTCACACCCGATCAGCGATTAGAGGTATTCAAAGATGGTTAATCATTTCGATTTTAGCCCAGGCGATATCGTCGAGCAGGCGGGGGAGTGTTACCAGGTGCTGGAGAACCTTGGCGATCGCGGGCGGGTCCGCAACTTCCCTTCCGAAGAGACCGACGGTTTCGAAATCGAATGGATTGCCGAGGGGGCCCATTGTCGTCAAATGGGACACGCCAGTCTGCCGGCACCCAGCCCCTGCTCAGTGGGCGGTTTTTGTCCGACTTACGAGATCAAGCCCAAGGACAGTGACGACAGCAATATCATCGCCAGACAGTCATAGTTTCAATAGAAAACCGCGTGGAAAAAACGAGACGCCAAGCGGATTCAATCTAACAGGCCGTTCGGTGCCTGTTTTCAGCCCCTAAAAAACCCATCTTACGTAACCGCTTGAGCGCGTTGTTGATTTTAACTCCATAACTAAACTCCAACGGCCCCAGACGCTGTCCGCTAGCAGGGTGGCTTGAACCCTAATCCTGTGCAAAAAAGGAAGCCTAGTGTTCTGGTTGAATACACCGGACACGTTAATGAGAGACAATAACCGTCAATCATTGGAGTGCCGTCATGGGGTAAAAACGCAGTTACAAGCAATATCCGCAAGAGTTTAAAGAAGAGGCAGTTGCGCTCGTTAAAGAGCAAGGCTATTCAGTGCCAGAGGCCGCTAAATCACTGGGGATTGCCATCAATATATTGTATCGCTGGAAAGATAGATTTGAGCAGCAGAGACAAGGTGAAGCCCTGGCTGAAGATGAACGATCTGAGTTGCAGCGCCTCCGCAAAGAAAACAAAGAGCTGCGCATGGAGAAAGAAATTTTAAATAAGGCCAGTGCCTTCTTTGCCAAAGAAATGAAGTGAAATACCGCTTCATCCAGGAAAACACCGGCCACTATCCCGTGCGGATATTGTGTCAGGTGATGAGGGTCAGCAGGTCGGCCTGCTATGCATGGAAGGCACATCCTGCACAGATCATTACGGCAGAAGAGCTGCATCTATACCGCAGAGCTAAGGTATTGGCGGCATCAGCGCTGACCTAATCGCGACGTAGCAAAATCGCGGTAACACACTCACCAGCAACACCAGAGCCCCTTGGTTCGTTGGCCTTCAGGGCTTGTGGGGAATCAATGGCAGCAAATAGGGCGATGGCTTCACCAGCCGCGTGCTAGTGCCTCGACGGCGCTGAGCGTGTTTTCGGTTGGGGAATATCTCATCCCAGATCGAGGGAGGGAGTTCGTTATCCGGATCCATTTTTTCGCTATACCAGGACAGCACCACAATAATCCAAACCACCATTAAGTAAATGCCGTATGTGCAAAGAATGATCAGTGAATTAGCCATTGCGCTATCTCCATAAGCTGATTTGAGTACCAGCGACCCACTGACCCGTTACTCCTGATCTGCGGTTAACCTGCTTGTCCCTGATAGGCAGCACACAATTAAATATAGCTCTATTAGATTCCTTTAAACGTTGATAAGCGTTGATCCCCGTCACTGTTTAGACTGAATACCAGAGCGTTGAGTAACATCGCATCAAGGCCTTGGGGAGCAATGGCCGAACCAAGACGCCCGATGCCGCCGAGCCGAGTCTGGGGCTCTGCAAGCGACTCGACTATGAATTGGAAGTCGGGATCTATATCGTCGCAGGTAATGGACTGGGCGATGCCATCGCGCGGGATGACAGCGATGCTCACGTGTTCGGCCTGTGCCTGTTTAACGATTGATCGGCACGCGATATCCAGGCCTGGGAATAGCAGCCGCTAGACTGAGCCCTGCTAGCCGCAAGCGGGTAAATCTCTCAATAAGCGGCAGGGTGATCTGCTGCAACCCCGTTTCCTTATGCTAAGATGCAAAAAATTCTTGAGGGTGTATGCGTGGCATAGCTCCGCCGCAGAGATAGCCTGAGCGCAGTGTAGCGCTCTTGGTTATCGCTGCTCAGCCTGCAAGCACCTCTAAGCACTCTGTGCTTAAATCCAGCTAAGGCTCCACAACTGATGATTGCCGAACAACTTGCCCGTCAACTGCAGATCCAACCCGCTCAGGTAAAAGCGTTCATCAACTTGCTCGACGAGGGCGCCAGCGTGCCTTTTATCGCCCGCTACCGTAAGGAGCAGACTCAGGGGCTCGACGATACCCAACTGCGCCAACTGGAGCAACAGCTCGGCTATTTGCGCCAACTGGAGCAGCGCCGCCAGAGCATTATCGAAGCGATCGAACAGCAGGGAAAGCTCAGTTCGGCGCTGCGCCAGCAGCTACTCGCGGTCACCAGCAAGAACGAGCTGGAAGAGCTGTACCTGCCCTACAAAAGCCAGCGCCGAACCCGGGCACAGCAGGCCCGCGAAGCGGGGCTGGAGCCGCTGCTCGACGCCCTGTTGAAAAGTGACCGTCAAAGCCCACAGTCACTGGCCAGCAAATTTCTAAATCCGCAGACAGGAATGACCGATTGCGAAGCGGCACTGGAGGGCGCGGCAGCGATTCTGCACGCGCGCATGGCAGAACACCCGACGCTCGCGCTGCAGCTGCGAAACCTGCTCTGGAAAGAGGCAATTTTGCAGGTCAGCGTAATCAAGAACAAGGCAGAAGCCGGCGCCAAGTTTCGGGATTATTTTGCCTATCAGGAACCGATCAGACGTATCCCTTCGCACCGTGCCCTGGCTATTTTGCGCGGCAGCAGCGAGGCAATTCTGCGCATCAAGCTAACCCTCAACCCGGGCGATGACCGGCCTGAACGGCACATCCAGCAGGCTCTGGGATTGTCTGGCCGTGGCCCCTGTGGCGCTTGGCTGCAAACTCAGCGGGATCTGGGCTGGCAAAAGAAACTCCAGCCGCAACTGCAAAAGGCGCTGCTCAATCAGCTTCGCGAACAGGCTGACGCCGAAGCGATCCGGGTCTTCGGAGTCAACCTCAAGCAGTTGTTGCTGGCAGCACCTGCGGGCCAGAAAGCCACGTTGGCACTTGATCCTGGCTTTCGCAATGGGGTCAAAGTCGCCGTAGTCGATGCCACCGGAAAATTTCTGGACCAGGCGGTCATCTACCCTCACCCGCCTCAACAGCGCTGGAACGACGCCCTGGCGACGTTAAAACGGCTCTGTCTGAAGCACCGTTTGGAATTGATCAGTATCGGCAACGGCACCGCATCGCGGGAAACCGCAGAGCTGGTCAGCGAACTCTTGACCGATCCGGCCTTGGCATCGATGACCCAAGTGATGGTGAGCGAGGCGGGCGCTTCGGTTTATTCAGCCTCAGAACGCGCCGCTCTGGAGTTCCCGAACCTGGATGTATCGATCCGTGGCGCTGTATCTATTGCCCGGCGTCTGCAGGATCCGCTGTCCGAACTGGTCAAGATAGATCCCAAGGCGATCGGCGTCGGTCAATATCAGCACGATGTTAACCAGAACCAACTGGCCGAGCACTTAAAAGCGATTGTCGAGGACTGCGTCAACGCGGTCGGGGTCGACCTCAACAGCGCGTCTAGCGCCTTACTGCAGTACGTCTCCGGCATCACCCCGGTGCTGGCTGCCAATATCGTCGCTCATAGGGATGAGCACGGCCCCTTCAGCAGCCGCGCCACCCTGAAAAAAGTCGCGCGACTGGGACCCAAGGCGTTTGAACAGGCAGCAGGATTTCTGCGTATCGCCAACGCCCGTCAGCCCCTCGACCGCTCCGCCGTGCATCCTGAGGCCTACCCGTTAGTCGCGGAGATCGCGGCCCGACAGCAGCGCAGCATCGAATCACTGATAGGCGATACGCAGGCTCTGCGTGGCCTCAATCCTGGCGACTATAGCAATGCTCAGTTTGGCACCCCTACCGTGCTGGATATTCTTAGAGAGTTGGAAAAACCAGGGCGCGACCCGCGCCCTGAATTCGTCACGGTGCGCTTTACCGAAGGGGTTAACAGCATCAAGGATCTGCAACCCGATATGCGCCTGCAAGGGGTGGTCACCAACGTCACCAATTTCGGCGCCTTTGTTGATATTGGCGTGCACCAGGACGGCTTGGTGCATATCTCCCAGCTTGCCAATCGCTTCATCCAGAATCCGCACGAGGTGGTCAAGCCCGGCGATCTGGTCAAGGTGCGGGTGGTCGAGATCGATCCAGGCCGGCAACGCATCGCGTTGACGATCAAAGATTATTGATCGCTGTATCGACGGCTCTTGTTAAACAGGGATCTGCGGAATCGGCTACATTCCTGGCTACAGGTGTCGATACAGCCCAAACTGGTCGGCGTTAAGCCACTGGTGCACATAGATACTGGCGATATAGCCCAGGGCGATGGCAGGGGTCCATCTCATATGACCAAAAAAGGTATATACCCCGCGGGCCTGGCCCATCAACGCCACGCCGGCTGCAGACCCTATCGACAGTAAACTCCCCCCAACCCCAGCAGTCAGGGTGATCAACAACCATTGCCCCTGCGACATGACGGGCTCCATCGTCAACACGGCGAACATCACCGGTATGTTATCGATAACCGACGAGATCACGCCCAGGGCAACATTGGCCTGGGTTGCACCCCATTGGGTATAGAGCAGATCCGACATCAACGACAGATACCCCATAAAGCCCAATCCGCCGACGCACATGATGACGCCATAAAAAAATAGCAGGGTATCCCACTCGGCACGTGCCACGCGATTAAACACATCAAAGGGGACCACGCTACCCAGTCGCTGCAGCCGCGCCTGATCCCCTGACTGTTCGGCTAAACGGCGCTTTCTGGCTAATGACCGGGGCAGCGTCATGCGCAGAAAATAGCCAAAAAACTGCAGATAGCCCAGCCCCATCATCATCCCCAACACCGGCGGAAGATGCAGCAAAACATGGGCACAGACGGCCGTTGCGATGGTCAGTAAAAACAAACCCAGAATCCGCCGCGCTCCCCGTTTGAGTTCCACCTCTTCGTTAGCAGCACCGGGAGTACGGTCTTCGATAAAAAAGCTCATGATCAGCGCAGGCACCAGAAAATTAACCAACGCAGGTAAAAACAACACAAAAAACTCTTCGAAGTGAACCAGCCCTGCCTGCCACACCATCAGGGTGGTGATGTCCCCAAAGGGGCTGAATGCACCTCCGGCGTTAGCCGCGACAACAATATTGATACAACACAGATTAATAAACTTTTTATCATCCGGAGCGACCTTCATCACCACCGCACACATCAGTAGCGCGGTGGTCAGATTATCCGCCACCGGTGAGATAAAGAACGCCATCAGCCCGGTCAGCCAGAACAGCGTTCGGTAGTTGAATCCCCTATCAACCAACCAGGCTCTAAAGGCATCAAATACACGCCGCTCCTCCAGCGCGTTGATGTAGGTCATGGCCACCAGCAGGAACAGCATCAACTCAGAGAACTCAAGCAGGGTCTGTTTATAGGCGTCCTCAACAACGCCTGTTAGCCCTTGCTGGATATAGATCCAACCGATAATCGCCCAGATGATCCCGGCAGCCACCAGTACCGGTTTGGACTTGCGCATATGTAACTTTTCTTCCAGCACCACCAGCAGATAGGCAACACTGAAAACGATCAACACCAGAAAACCGACACCGGTCCGGGTCAAATCCAGGGAACCCACCGCAGCCACCGCAGGCGCGCTCAGCAGTACCAATCCGGTCATCAAGGCTAAACGTGATAATCCATTAATCATAAAGCTCCCCTTGGCCTGACCAACGCACGACGAAACACGGACGCGAAAAAAAGCTAGCTATTTTTTACCACTCTTGTGATCAATGACGCAGCGCGATAATTACGCAGCAATAAAACTGCCGCCTAGCACTTTCGCTTGGCATAACAAAACCGATCCATATCGATCACATCGACGGTCACACTCGGGACCGCTGTAGCAACCGCTACTGCACTTTCTAGCAGACATTGACTCAAATGCTTTTTCTGCTGTTCACTACGGCCCGATAAAATTCGAGCATTGAGATGGATAAAGTCAGTCACCTGTCCGGCGACCAGATAGTGCTGATATGCAATCGCCCGGACTTTAATCGCATCGGCTTCAAACAGGTCCGCGCGTAAAGCCCCTTCATGCACGGCTTTGACCAACGCATTTAGATCCAGGCTTGTATCTAAGTTCTGAGCATACTCAATCACAATATGGGGCATATAGACTCCAGTTACTGACCACGGTTACCGGTGTATTGTCTGGATAACCACAGGTTAAATTTTATGTCATAGCAACTACCGCGTTAACCGCGGCAGTTAACGCAGCAACAGCTCAACGCGCTGATTCGGCACGGAAGCAGCATACGCCGGAGCCAAGAATCCAACCCCATAAGCCGTTAATCTGGACCCATCCAGCCCCTGCGCCAACAGTTGCTGCCTGAGGGTTTCAGCCAGCGCGAGCGAGGTGGCCCGATACAGTTCAGGCGTGGCCCCCTGATCGCTGTGTCCGACCAGGATTAGCCTTAGCGCGGGCTGATCCGTCATGTGCTGCCGCAACGGCTCAACCTCCGCCTGGCTTAACTGCCCGGGCTGGCGAAAAACTCGCAGGCCTTGTTCCAGCTTGGCAATAAAACCCGCAGTGCCTGACGCCGCCGCACTCGATTGAATCAGGTCGAGCTGCGCATAGACGCGCTTATTGCCGCGCATAACCGTATAAAACGCCAAATAGCGCGCCGGTTCCGACCCTATAGCAGGCAGCTTTAAGGCCAGGTAAAACTGTTCCCGATCAACGCCGTAGAGACGCGAAATGCCGAACTGAACGTTGGCCCACTGATTGCTATTACCACAGCGTCTCCCTTTGCAGCGGAATAACACCTCAGGTCCCAGGTTATCAAACTGACGCTTAAAATGGTTGAACGCATCGGTACTATTGTGGCCACTCGGCAGCTGATAGGTGATACGGGTCAGTTGACCGGAAATATACTGCGAGAGTTCAGGAGAGATCACCCCATTGATCTTTTTCATGCTGCCGGTCGCCAGGCGGTACTCGGGCACCGGGGCTTGGCTGTAATCCACAATCCACGAGTTGGGATAACGCATAACAGATTCAAGGTCACTCGCTCCGGGACGGTCCTCGGCCGCGCTAACGCCCTGAACCGCAAGCAAACCCAACCATCCGACAACAAGGCCCTGCCGCCCCCATTTCAACATTCGGTGCAAACTAGCCATGTACTCACTCTCTATAAAGTAATCTTGCCTGATCATAACCGACCTGCACTCTGTTCGCCTACCCTAGCGTTTGCGGTAGGTTATACGCCTAAATTCCGCTATTATCATCGCCTTATGATTAAGGACTCAGGATGATGACCAGCTTAGCAGATCCCCTGCCACAACCACGCTTCAACCGTGCTTTCTTTACGCTTTTCAGTGTGCTGTTTCTGTTGGCTCCGCTCTATTATCAGGACAACGCTGGCGGTGAAGGGCTATATCTCCCGTTCAACAATACGGTCTGGATTGCAACCGCTTTTTTAATCGCTCTGGGGCTGCTTAAATTCAGCTATAACCGGGTGTTATTGCTACCCAAGATGACCGCTGCGATCCTTTTTTTCCTCACCGTGACCACCTTGGTGGGCGCTATAGGCACCGTCTCTACGTCCTCGTCCTGGCTGTTCCGGAGTCTATCGATCTGGGGGGGGATGTTACTGTTTTTCAGCTGCGCCCAATTTCAGTTCAACCGCAGACAGCGTGACAACCTACTCTACCTGCTACTGGGATCAACGGTGGTGCAGGCTCTTTATTGTCTGGTTCACCTGCTGGCGCTGGATTCGCCTCCCGGATGGATGTCGCAGTCAATGGGGATCCCCCGCGGAATTTTCCAGCAACAGAATTTGGCTGCCAGCTATCTCGCCACCGGGTTACTAATCGCTCTGTTTTTGACCACCCTGCCCTCCTATCGCCAGCGCCACTGGTTGATAAAAGCATTTGTCTTGAGCAGCATCGCACTCAACAGTCTGATCATCATCACCTCGAGCTCACGCACCGGGATGCTGGCAGCACTGGCCGGAATTATCTTGATGCTGGGCGCACGCCATCGACAGTTAATCAACCATGGCGCCCGGTCAGTCTCTCTGCTGCTTTTGGCACTGGTTATCGGCATCGGCGCTGGCTATCAGTTCGAAACTAAAACGGGCGGAATGCAGGCCGGGCTGGAAAGATTAAGTCAGGTAACTCAAAGCTCTACCGACCCTACCCGCAATGATGTGCGGATCATGATGTACGCTTCCAGCTGGGAGCTGTTTCTGCAAAAACCGATATTCGGCTACGGCATCGGTCAATTCCAGTCGATCTGGCATGACAAGAAAGCCCAATACCTGTCCGACCACCCGGAAGCGGCGATTCTCGAACCTCGGCTAAGCCATCCGCATAACGAGCTGATGTACTGGGCAATTGAGGGTGGCCTGGTCGCACTGAGCGGAATTTTGGTGCTCGGACTGGCGTTTCTGAAAGTCTGCGCCAACCTGGGTTGGCAGCGTGGCGGGGCCTATCTGGTGCTGCTGTTGCCGCTCACCCTGCATACTCAGGTCGAGTTGCCCTTCTATATTTCTCAGCTGCACTGGCTGCTATTCATCGTATTGATAGCGCTGGCTGCTAGCCATCGACTCAAACGTCAGCCGGTAGCAATGAGTCAATCGGGGCGTGCCCTGCTGCTGGCAATTAGCCTATCGCTACCGGTGCTGGCGACGGTGTTTTTTGTTCACAGCCTGGTCTCAAACCGGATCCTGCTGAATTACATCATCAACCCGGCCAAAGATATCAGCAAGCTTGACTACCCATCCCGCAACATCTATTACGCGGATCGGGCAGATTTTCTACGGATGCAGACCCTGGTTCAGTATGGCCTGAAGAACAGTGATCTCGGGCTACTGAGAAGCTATATCCCCTGGGCACAGGCCTTCTTAAAGCAGACCCCAGATGCTACGGTCTTCGTCGGCTTAAGCTTCGCCCTGCATAAGACTGGGGAGTACCAGCAAAGCTATGCCCTGCTTCGCCGGGGATTGTCGATCTACCCCACGACCGCCTTAATGCTCTCTGCCAGGAAAACCCTGCAGCAGTTAGATCGGGATGCGGGGCTAATGCCAGGCGTTTTTTAGCAAGGGATGGACTTAAGCGCACGGCGTCTGACAAGCATTGGTTAAGGCGCCTCAGATTAAGTCCTTTGCTATTTCTGGCTGTTACAAAACGCTTCCGAATTTGATCAGAGACTCTTTAGCCGAGGGAGGGGTATTCAATCCAACGCAGCTCTGCACAACCAGCCGCCGCGAGTGGCATCTGCGCGCAGGCCAGGGTACTGGTATCGAAATGATACGCCTGTGAGCCACCGAGCAGCCGGTTAAGCAGTCGGGACAGCAGTGGATTATGCGCAACCAGAAGAATTCGTCCCTGCTGCGGCTGCAGCCATTCGATCAACTGAGTGACCGAACTGTCGGGCTGAAGCCCGTCGAAACACTGACTCGCAGGCAACTCGAGCGTATCGGTAAGCAACACCAAGGTCTGCTGAGCACGCCGATAGGGTGACACATAGACCGCCGTCAACCCCGCCAGCGCCTGAGTACGCCGCTTAATGACCGCTCGGGTTTGCTCGATCCCCCTAGCCGTCAGGCTGCGTTCCGTATCAGGGCTGCTGAACCCCGCCTCGCCATGGCGCAACAGCAACAGCTCCAATGCCACTGTCGTTACGCCTTGGTCGACTTATCGAGCAATTCGAATTCAACATCATCGCCCTGAGCCGCCATCATCATCCCGCCAATCACCGCAGGAACATTCTTGCCTTCAAAGACGACACTGTACAGCCCTTGTACCAGTGGCATATAGATACCCAGCTGATCGGTTTTAGCCTTCACGTACCTTAAGGTGTTCACGCCCTCAGCAACCTCGCCCAGCTCATCAACGATCGCTTCCAGGTCGCGCCCCTGGCCCAGCGCGAAGCCTACCCGATAATTGCGGCTCAGCGGCGACATACAGGTTGCAATCAGATCACCCACCCCGGCCAATCCCAGGAACGTTAATGGATCGGCGCCCATATGCACCGCAAAACGACTCATCTCCGCCAGCGACCGGGTCATCAGCATACTCCGGGTGTTTTCACCCATCCCCAGCGCCGCACTCATCCCCGCGGCAATCGCGTAGATATTTTTCAACGCACCGCCCAGCTCTACACCGTACCGGTCGGAACCTGCGTAAACACGAAAAAAATCGCAATGCAGAATTGCTTGGATAGTGCTGCACAGATCAGCATGGTCGCTGGCGATGACGGTGGCTGTCAGCTGACGAACAGCGATCTCCTTAGCCAGGTTAGGACCACTGAGCACCCCTACATGGCACTGAGGCGCCTCCTCTGTCAGGATCTGACTCATCAGCTTGAAGCTTTCCGGCTCTATTCCTTTGGTGGTACTGACCAGCATCTGTCCGGGCTGCAACTGGGCGGCAACCTGCCGAACCACCTTCCTAAAATTTTTACTGGGAATCGCAACAAACACCACCTGGCTGCGAGCAACAGCATCAAAATCATTGACCGGGTGGAGTTTTTCATCCAATGCAAAACCCGGCAGGTAGCGGCTGTTTTCGCGTTTCGCAGCCATCTCCTGTGCCTGCTCGGCGTTGCGCATCCATTGATACACCTGATAGCCATTCATCGCGGCGATATTGGCCACTGCCGTACCAAAACTGCCTCCGCCGAGGACACTGATCGTTAGCGGGTCTAGGGCCGCCATGGTATTGGATTGAGAGTTTTCAGAATAGGTCATCATCATTTCACTGGGGACGTTGCAGCAGTTTCTCGTCGGGATGGACACAGCCTAGCCGATGCCCGATCAACTCCTCGATATCAGGAATCATGAAAGCATCCGACTCACAGGCAAAACTGAACGAGATACCGGCAGCGCCAGCACGCCCGGTTCGACCAATACGGTGCACATAATCTTCCGGATCATCGGGCAGATTGTAGTTGATCACATGGCTGACCCCATCAACATGAATCCCCCGGCCCGCGACATCCGTCGCCACCAGTACCTTGATCTTACCGCCACGAAACGCTTCCAGCGTTTTAACCCGCTGCGCCTGGCTCACCTCACCCGACAGCAGCGCCGCCTGAATACCCGTGCGCGTAAGCCGCTCGGTCAGACGACGGGTCTGATCACGACGATTGGCAAACACCATCACCCGCTCCAGCTCTTTCTGGCTCACCAGATTATAAAGCAGATTGAATTTATGCTCCTCGCTGACCACATAGACGATCTGCTCAACATTTTCTGCGGTCACCTGCTCGGATTCGATCTCGACGGTCACCGCATCCAGGGTCCAGAGGCCCGCCAGATGCATGATCTGGTCGGAGAACGTGGCACTGAACAGCAGTGTCTGGCGCTCCTTTTTATGCGGTGTACTGCGGATAATAGCGCGCACATCCGGAATGAAGCCCATGCTCAGCATCCGGTCTGCCTCATCCAGCACCAGCACCTCAACGGCACTCAGATCAACCTCCCCTTTCTGGTTGAAATCGAGCAAGCGTCCCGGAGTGGCCACCAGGATATCAACCTCGTTTTGTCGCAACAGGTTCTGCTGCTTTTCATAATCCATCCCGCCAACCAGTGTTACCACCGAGAGACCCGAGTGTTTAACCAAGCCATCGGCATCTTTGGCGATCTGCATCACCAGCTCACGGGTGGGGGCCACAATCAACGCCCGCGGCTGACCTTTACGACGCCGACCCTGGATCGGGTAATCGATAAGATCGGTGATAATACTGATCAAAAACGCAGCCGTTTTTCCGGTACCGGTCTGCGCCTTGCCGATCAGGTCTTTCCCTTCAAGCGTATGTACCAGGGTCCGCGACTGAATAGGGGTGCTGTATTGAAAGCCTAGATCAGCAATGGCGTGCATCAGCGTATCGGGCAGATCCAAATCATGAAAGCGAACTTCGCCCTCTTTGGCCTCGGCCTTAAACTGATCTGGAGTCCAAGGCGCTGCAGCAACCACCGGATCCGCTTTGATCGTCTTACGTTGGCGATCAGGATTAGCGCGGGGCTTAGGCGCAGATGCAGATGCAGCAACTGGCGTCTTTGACACGGGCTTAGGGCTCGGTGGCACAGACGCTGCAACCGACGTCGTTGACACCGGCTTAGGGCTCGGCGGCACAGGTGCAACTGGCACCGTCGCAACATCGGCAGAAGATTTAGACTTAGATAACCACTTAAACAATGCGATACCCCGAAGCCCAGTTTAGCTGGACTATATTGGCTGATATATTGGCTGAGCTTGGCGGGTTGCAGCAAAACACCGCAACTTAATAAAATCGCGCTATTTTAATGCATTATAGATGCCGTTCCCATCGATAATTCAACCTTCACGCTTCAGTCATCAATTACCGCTGGCACGGCCGAAAGGGGGCAGCGCCGCCAGCAATGCACGCCCATATCGCTTCGTCGTCAGCCTATTATCGAGAATCGAGATCAGCCCGGTGTCCGATTCTGACCGCAACAGCCGACCACAGGCCTGGATCAAGCGCACCGAGGCATCAGGTACCGCAACCTCCATAAACGGATCCCGACCCTGGGCACGGACCCACTCATCCAACGCCTTTTCGACAGGCCGACCCGGCACTGCAAACGGGATCTTGGCGATAACCACATGCTTGAGATAGTCACCGGGCAGATCGACACCCTCGGCAAACGAGTTCAGCCCAAACAGTACCGACCCCTTACCCGCGTCAACCCGCTCTTTATGCTGTTTCATCAACTCCTGCTTGGAACAATCGCCCTGGGCGATTATACGTGCCGCTAACTGCGGCTCAACCAGCTCACGCACCTTGAACATCTGTCGCCAGGAGCTGAATAACACCAGCGCCGCCTGATCAGCAATCAAACAGTGTCCGAGCTCTTGCGCAATCGCCTGATCGTGGGCATCAACCTCGTTCGGGGCCGCCTTCAACTGGGGTAACCGCAACTGCGCCGCCTGCGCATAATTAAAGGGACTGGGTACTACCGCAAAACGTGAATCGGCTGGAATCCCACTGCGCATCTTCAACTGCTCAAACTGCCCCAGCGCAGTCAGCGTGGCCGATGTCACCACCGCACCGCCACAGCGCTGCCACAAGCGCGCAGAGAGGGTTTCGGCAGCCAATATAGGACTGCAACACAGCTCGAACTCTTCACCCTCCGCGCTTTGATGATAACTCAGCCAGCGCGCTTGAGGCGTAACACCGGGCTTGTCCGGAGTAATCAGCCCAAGCCATAATGCTCTCGCTGCCTCAGCCCTTGCCAACAAACGACCCGCGGTCGGAAACCAGCGCTCAGCAATCTCTTTATCGATCCCCGGAATCGGCTCGGAGATCGCTTCTTTAAGTTTTTCAGTCAGCGTATCAAGCTTCGACTGCACCTCTCTGGAGCGAGGCTCTAGCTGCTGCGCAATTTCCAAAATATCGGTGGGCACTATACCGCCCGGGAAACGGACATAGCGCACCTCTTCACGTCGATTATCTTCCGGAAGCAGGGCCGCCAAAGCGCGCACCTGCGGGTCCAGCCGCTGCAGCAGCTCAAGCATGTCTGCAACCATCGCCTCCAACGGCCTGACAGCTCGAACCAGAGACTCAGGCTCACTCAGGTCCTTATTCATCCGCTTTAGCGTGGCGGGTAGCTGCTTGAGCCAGATCCTCCAGCTATTTAAGCGTAGTTGATGATTGAAATGGCTCAGCGCTTTATCTGGCAGGTGATGGCCCTCATCGAACACATACAGCGTCTCTTCAGGCTCCGGAAGAATGGCCCCGCCCCCCAGGGATAGATCCGCCATCACCAGATCATGATTGGCAACAATACAGTCGGCCTGATCCAGTGTTTGCCGCGCCTTGTAGAAACAGCAGGCACTAAAATTGGCACAACGTCGGTTGGTGCACTGGCGATGATCGGTGGTCACCCCACTCCACTCATCAGCAGCGACCTCCTGCGGCCAACTATCACGATCGCCGTCCCAGGTTCCTTTAACGTACGCATCGGCAAACGACTGATAAAGCTCGAGCGTCTTCGGCTCCAGACGCAGCGCCAGCTCATCGTCGAACAGGGCAGGCGTTGGATTTTGAGTATCCGCTTGCAGCGACTGGTCAAGCTTAGACAGACACAGATAACGACCACGCCCCTTCGCCAGGACAAAATCAAAGCTCAGGTCACTGTGCTGCAACAATTCTGGCAGATCTTTAAGCACGATCTGCTCTTGCAGAGCAACCGTTGCCGTCGACAGCACTAACTTTTTACCCAGGTGCTTAGCCAGAGGCAGCATCGCCAGTAAATAAGCAACGGTCTTACCGGTCCCTGTACCCGCCTCCACCACGCAAATAGGGGGCGACTGATCCGTCTCCAGCATCCCCTTAACGATCTCTGCAACCATTAACTTTTGGCCATAACGGGGCTTCAGTTTGCGGCTGTCAAGGTAGCGCGTGTACGCCTGTTGGATCTGTTGCCTTAACTCATTCGGAATTTTACTCAAAGCACTGAACTCGACCCATGATGCGGAGAATTAATAGACGAGGTACCCAGATAGGCGACGATCGCAGCAGATTCATATGGCCAGCGTACCGGCTGATCCGTCCCAGTTCGCAAACAGGGTACCTGTAACTTCCCGCACTGCTGTTGCAGCGCGGATAAAAAAGCGGAATCTTCATGAACATTGCGCAGCTCCACAGCAACCCCCAGCGAGCGCATCACCAACCGGACCTTGATACAAAAAGGACAGCTCGAATAATAAAGACTCAAGCCGGGCAGCACCACTGGAGACTGAACGGGTCGCTGCCCGATTCCGAAAACGCTCGCAGCTAACCTTAACAGTTGACACATCAATCGTACCTTTTTTCCATCACACCCGCCCCACTACAGACCACTACCAAGACAGGCCCCGATCAGATAAAAAACAGCCACCACTAGACAACTGTATAAAAACACATATACTGTACAAAAACACAGGTAGCAGAGACAAGCGATGATCAAGCTAACCTTACGCCAAACAGAAGTACTCAACTGCATCCGCAACTATATCGAAACCACCGGATATCCGCCAACGCGCGCAGAAATTGCTCAGGAGCTAGGATTCAGATCGGCCAACGCCGCAGAAGAGCACCTCAAGGCGCTAGCACGCAAAGGGGCGATCGAGATGATTCCCGGCACCTCGCGCGGAATTCGTATTCCCGAACTGGAACCAGTCGAAACGGGGATTCCTATCATTGGCCGAGTTGCTGCAGGATTCCCTATTTTAGCCCAGGAGAATATCGATGAGCGCTGCGCACTGCCGCCTGATTTTTTCTCTCCCCAGGCCGATTACTTCCTGAGGGTACAGGGGCTGAGCATGATTGATGCCGGGATTTTTGACGGTGACCTGCTTGCGGTACATCAAACTCACGAAGCCCGCAACGGCCAAATTATCGTAGCCCGTATCGACGATGAAGTTACAGTAAAACGGTTCCAGAAAGACGGCTCTATTGTACAGCTCATTGCTGAAAACAAAGATTTCGATCCCATAGAAGTTGACCTTAAGCGCCAGGAACTGACGATCGAAGGGTTAGCTGTTGGAGTCCTGAGAAAAGGTAGCTAGTCATGATCCCATTGCACGCTTATACCGACCGCACGCTGACTCAAACTCCGGAAGAGTTTAGCCCCTTTCGTTCTAAACGCCTATCCAGCGGCATGGCGGGAAAAATCACCCAGATCATCATGCAGGACCAAGACGAGTACAACTTTCAGCTATTGATGCCACTATTGGCTCAGTTAAGTCGTGATGATCGCTGGTTTGCCTGGATCGCCCCACCTCTTAAGCTGCCTAAGCACTGGCTGCTCGAAGCAGGAATTGACATCAACAAGATCATGATACTGCAGCCTCGCTCGGGCCATGATACGTTGACCCTGGCGCGTAAAGCACTCACCACTGGGACCTGTCATGCAGTGATCAGCTGGCCGGGGCAGATCTCCCCAGAACAATTAGAACAGTTACAGCAGGCAGCGCAGTCCGGCCGCAGCCATGCCATTGTTATCCAGCCGCGCTGAATTTATTGGCTATTATCAACCCCAGCCACCAAGCAGGCGGTGATCCAGCCGCACTAAATTAATCGGCTGTTATCAACCCCAGCCACTTAGCCGGTGCGCCAGCCGCGCTGAATTAATTGGCTATTATCAACCCCAGCCACCAAGCAGGCGGTGATCCAGCCGCACTAAATTAATCGGCTGTTATCAACCCCAGC
>JBALTG010000009.1:0-34557 GCA_036964625.1 Motiliproteus sp. | reverse complement strand
CCCAGCCACCAAGCAGGCGGTGATCCAGCCGCGCTAAGTTAATCGGTTATTATCAACCCCAGCCACTAAACTGCCACTCCGGCGGTATACGACCGCCAGAGATGGCGGAGTACCCCAAACGCAGGAGCGTTTTCAGCTTTTAAGCTCTTATCAGTGCAGAACCGGCTTAAGCGAATTCAACAGCCGCTCCTCCCGGCCATCGACCATCACCTGAACACCCAGTGCGATCATAGCCCGAGCCAGCTCCGCTTGCTGTCCATCAAATTCAAGCAGCGCCTGCTCTGAAAACTGAATGCTAATCATTGGAGCCTGCTCACCTGCATCGCTTTTACGCAGCACGTAGCCTCCCTCTTCCAACTCAACAATTTCTAAAACTACGGCTGACATAACGACTCCGGATACGGTTTCAGCGACCAATAAGATAAATCAGGCTGCTCACTACCACTCTTTCATTCCTTCTCGCTGACGATCGACCAACTCACGCATGCTATTAACCCAGCCTTCAAGCTGGGTAATCACCGCTAAATCCGACGCATGATCAGGATTGACCTGTACCACATGGATCTCGGACAAGCTGGCATGCCCTGAATGCGCCGCCTGTTCCCGATCCTGCGCTACCCAGCAGGCCCGATAGGCGGCCAGCAGCTGCGACAGCCAGCTATCCGAACCCGCTAATAGACTCAGCTCTTTGGCTTCCGGGGCTTCCAGACCTTTGACCTCCATCTGTTCCAGCAGCTCATCGCGGGTTGAAATCTTCTCCGGCTCTAAAAAGTAAACCTGTGCAATTTCGCGCAGATAAGCACTGTAGGCCGAAACAAGATGAAACAACACCGACTCCCCGAAAGATTCGATCTGGGCGTGTTTGGACCAACCGCTGGACTGCTCTGCTTGTTTCAAACAATCCAGATGCAACTTGGCAAACAGCAGCTTCTGATTGGTTCTGGATATATAGATATTGGACATAGTTGCTCCTGCGGTCCTGCCTCGTTGCTAACTTTTAGCTGCTTTTGGACTCTTACGCTTATCGTCCTCAACCCACTTTCCGCCCTCGTAAAACGCTCGCCAGCCGCTGGCCTTGCCCTCGACCTCAGACATCACATACTGCTCTTTGGTTTTACGGCTATAACGGATTACCGCGGCTTGACCATCGGGATCCGCCTGCGGCGCGTCAAGCAGGAAATGGTATTTAGGATCAATCTCCTGGCGATGCGAAAGGAGCTCCTGCACCAAGGGCGCCCGGGTTTCCCTATTCCGCGGAAACTGACTGGCGGCCAAAAACATTCCTGCCGCACCATCGCGCAAAATATAGTGATCATCGACCTTAATGCAGGCCAGCTCAGGCATCGGTACCGGATCCATCTTGGGTGGCGCTGCTTCACCACTGCGGAGCAGCTTACGGGTGTTTTTACAGACGTCGCCGGTGCAGCCAAAATATTTACCAAACCGGCCCGTCTTCAGCTGCATATCGGCGCCGCACTTATCACATTCTATCAGCGGACCATCGTAGCCTTTGATTTTGTACTGCCCCTGCTCCACTTCAAACCCGGAACAGGCAGGATTGTTACCGCAGACATGCAGCTTACAGGACTCATCGATCAGGTAACTGTCCATCGCGGTGTCACATATTTTACAGCGATGTTTGGTCCGCAACAGTCGTGACTCGGCCTCATCATCGGCATCAAGACTGATCACCTCGTCCCCATGGATAAGATTCTGGGTACCCTTGCAACGCTCTTTCGGCGGTAAACCATAACCCGAACAGCCGAGGAACACCCCCGTACTGGCGGTACGGATCATCATATGCCGGCCACACTGCGGGCAGGGAATATCTGTTTCGGTCGGATCGTTTGGCACCATCCCGGCATCGGGGTTTTCAGCCTGCTCCAACTGCTGGCGGAAGCCTTGGTAAAACTGGTCCAGCAAGCGTTTCCATTCAGCCTCGCCATTGGCAACGTCATCGAGTGACTCTTCCATCTTGGCGGTAAAACCATAATCCATCAGATCAGCAAAACTACCGGTCAACCGATCCGTGACAATATCACCCATTTTTTCAGCATAGAAACGCCGGTTTTCCAGTTTTGCGTAACCTCGATCCTGAATGGTCGAAATGATCGATGCATAGGTTGAGGGTCGACCAATGCCTAGTTTTTCAAGCTCTTTTACCAACGCGGCTTCGGAAAAACGCGCCGAAGGCTTGGTAAAATGCTGCTTGGGATCGAGCGCCACCAGCGTCAGTTGATCACCTTTGTTCAACTCCGGCAGAATCACATCCTCATCCTTCTTACCGACGGAGGTTTGCACCCTGAGAAAACCATCAAACTGCATAATACGGCCGCGCGTACGCAACTCAAAGTCACCGCTACGCACCAGAATCCGGGTACTGGTAAAGCGCGCACTGGGCATCTGACAGGCCACAAACTGACGCCAGATCAACTCATACAGCCGCTGCGCGTCACGCTCCATATCACCTAACGCGGAACCTTTTACACTCACACTTGAGGGTCGGATCGCTTCGTGAGCTTCCTGAGCCCCCGCTTTACTGCTGTAAATGACCGGTTGCTCAGGAAGGTAGGCATCGCCAAAATCCTCGAGAATATAATCCCGGCAGCTGGCAATCGCCTCAGCACTAAGATTGGTCGAATCGGTACGCATGTAAGTAATATGACCCGCTTCATACAAGCGCTGAGCCATCATCATAGTTTTCTTGACCCCGAAACTTAACCGGGTACTCGCGGCCTGCTGCAGTGTCGAGGTAATAAACGGCGCTGAAGGCTTACTTTGCGTGGGTTTGTCTTCGCGCTCACTGATCTGATAACTGCCCTGCTGCAGCTCAGCCAATGCCAGGTCGGCTGTCACCTTATCCCCGGGGCGAAACGCCTTGCCATGGTGCTTAGTCACCTCGAAACGCACCTGATCTGCTAGCGGAGTTGCCAGATCTGCGCCCACTTCCCAATACTCCTCGGGGATAAAGGCCCGAATCTCACGCTCGCGCTCGACCACCAAACGCACTGCCACTGATTGAACGCGACCGGCGGACAGGCCTCGGGCGATCTTGGCCCAGAGCAGGGGTGAGACCATATAGCCAACTACGCGGTCTAGAAAACGTCTCGCCTGCTGGGCATTAACCCGATTCAGATCCAGCTCACCCGGTGCCTCGAACGCTTCGGTAATCGCCTTCTTGGTAATCTCGTTGAATACCACGCGCTTATAGCGGCTGGGATCCCCTCCTATCGCTTCCTGCAGGTGCCAGGCAATCGCCTCCCCCTCGCGATCCAAATCGGTCGCGAGATAGATCTGGTCGGCGCTCTTGGCTAAACGTCGAAGCTCATCGACGACTTTTTCTTTGCCGGGGAGGATCTCGTAACGGGCTTGCCAGTCTTTCTCTGGGTCAACACCCATACGCGTAACCAGCTGTTCACGTGACTTCTTTCTCTTATGAATAACTTTCTGCTCGGGTGAAAGCTTGCGCGTTGCTGCTGCCGCCAGAGCTCGCGCTTTGGTATCGACAGGTGCCCTGGCACCACCACTGGTGGGCAGGTCGCGAATATGACCCACGCTCGACTTCACCACAAAATCGCTACCCAGGTATTTATTTATGGTCTTGGCCTTGGCCGGAGACTCTACAATAACTAGTGACTTACCCATGAAAAACCTAAAGCTTATAAAGATGAACGGTGCTGTGGGGCTCGGAAGCGGTCATATATAAGGCCTGTACCTACGCCGGTCAAGCAAACAATTTTAAAAGTGGTCAGCATAGACCCTATCGAGTATCTGTTTTTCATAGTTATAGCGAGACTCTTTAGGTACTCTAAGTAACGTCATTTTGCCCTTCAGATATCAATACTTTATGTCGTTAGAAAACTCACCAGTATTAGTCATTAGCCTAGTGGCGATCCTGTTGATCGCGCTGCTGATAAATTATTACGTTCACCAACAGCAACAACAGAGATTGCAACGCGCACTTCTGGCCAAAAAACTGCGCACCGGTGCGGGACAACTGCTCGATGCACTGACAACCCTCAAACAACTCTCATGCCCGAAAACGGTGATCGATCTACTCAACGACGAAGCGGTCAGGATGCTGGGGAAATTAGCCCAGCTGAGCCCACAAAGCGGCGTGATTGAACAACTCCAAAGCCAGACGCCGATGGGATCGGGTCAACTTCAAAGCCTTAACTTAGACAATGACAGCGCCATGAAGAAAGCCCATTCGGCAATCCGCTTTGCGGTTCGCTTCATCCACCAACGCCGTAGCCTGGGTGGGTTATCCAGCATTCAGTGTGATGAACTCAGTAAAGAGCTACTCTGGCTTGATAGTAAAATTGAGATCGACACCTATATGGACACGGGCAAGCGGCTACTCAACAGTGACAAACCTGCTGTCGCCATCTCTCGCTTCAAACAGGCCAAATACGTGATTGCGCGACTTCCGCATAAAGATCCGCACCGTCCACGACTGATGGCCGAAATCAACCAGTTGATCGCACAGACACTCCCCTTCGGTACGTCTGCAGCAAGCCCTGAGACTCCGCCAACCACCAACAAAGGGGGCTAATCGATCTCTGTCAAGCGTAAAAACCGCGGCTGCGCACCGTGCTCTGTTTGTACCGACTCAAGGAACATCGCCAAAGGTCGCACCCACAACCCTCCCTGTCCATACTGCGGCTGATAGACCACGAGTTTTTCGTCAGTTTCCGAATGGCGGGCAATTCCGACAACCCGATACTCCCCGCCCTTGTAGTGACGATAAAGGCCTGGTTGCACCTCACCATGAAGCGATCCCATCCGCACTACACTCCCGCTTCAAGCAGACGATTGAGCAGCTGCTGAATCGATTCGACCGTCTCCGGGGTACCACGCTCCTCCCAATAGACCGAAACATTAATGGGAGTAGACTCAAGCCCATAAACATCCTTGGGTAGGGCTTGAATCAGCTCCGCTATCAACGCCAGCGCAGGTGCCGCGAGCAGCCCCTCTCCTTTCGACCAGCTCCAACCTTCCGGTAGCCCCACATTAGCATGCGATTGCAGCTTAAAAATTTGCCAGGTCACCAACTCAGCACCGGAACTCTTGCGCCTCCGTAGGAGCCGATAAGCCACACAGTTGCGCTCATCGGGTTCAGCTTCCCCCAGCGCACGCGGCAGCGACATCCGCACAAGCTGTACCTGTAAACCGGCACGCATCGCACATTGTCGCAATAACGCCTGTACCCGCTGCCGTGGAGTCGGCATCACCCACATTATCGATCCGACCATCGCCATTACGATCAATACAATGACCAACCAATTCATTAATTTCACCCGTCAAGTTTACCAATCGGCTATGTTAAGCTATTTATTTGTTACAGGGTATCGAGGCTGACGCCGAGGGATAAATAATGAGTTATCAACATATTTTATTGGCAGTGGATCTGACCGAGGAATCCCAGCAGGTGGCCGAAAAGGCGGTCACGCTGGCGCAGCAGAGCAGTAGCACACTGAGCCTGGTCCATGTCATCGAACCCCTAAGCTTTGCTTATGGGGGCGATGTACCTATGGATCTATCCACCATTCAGGAACAGCTAGACGAGCACGCGCAGCAGCGGCTGACCGAATTTGCAGCGCAGCAAGCGATGCCTATTAAAAAGACCTATGTAGTGACAGGCCATACCGAAAGCGAAATCCACCGGATCGCTAAAGAGACCGATATTGACCTGATTGTTGTCGGCAGCCACGGCCGCCACGGCCTATCCCTGCTGTTGGGATCGACCGCTAACGGGGTACTGCATGGCGCTAAGTGCGACGTGCTTGCAGTAAGAGTTAAAGGCTAAGATCGCCTGGTCGATGCCGCTTACTGCATCGCTTCCAGCTCAACCCAGCGCTCCATCGCCTGCTCTAACGCTCGCTCGCAGCTCTCCACCGCAGCCAAGCGCTCGGTGACAACTTCATGCGACTGCTGATAGAACTCTGCAGCACCGACCTCCTGCTGCAGAGCCAGCAGTTGCTGTTCAAGCTGCTCAAGCCGTTCAGGAAACAGGTCTAACTCACGCTGCAGCTTATAACTCAGCTTTTTTGCCGCTGGTTTGTTAACTTGCGGCTCTGCAACGAGCTGCTCTGGTGCAGACTCAGCAGCCAGCTCGGATTCGGCCGCAGCTCGTGGCATCTCCGACTGCGGTAGCACACCGCCCTGGCGAATCCAGTCTTCATACCCCCCTACAAACTCACTGATTTTACCGTCACCATTAAACACCAGGGTACTCGTGACGACATTATCCAGGAAGGCGCGATCGTGGCTGACCAGCAACACGGTACCTTTAAACTCACTCAGAACCTCCTCAAGCAACTCCAGAGACTCTAAATCCAGGTCGTTGGTAGGCTCATCGAGCACCAGTATATTGGCCGACTTGCTGAATAACCGCGCTAACAGCAACCGGTTACGCTCACCACCCGATAGCGCCTTGACCTTGGCACGGGTCTGCCCCGGCGAGAACAGAAAATCCCCCAGATAGCTGATTATATGCCGGCGACTGCCGTTGATCTCGATATGATCACGCCCCTCGGAGACGTTATCAATCACCGTCTTTTCCGGATCGAGCTGCTCTCGTAGCTGATCAAAATAAGCGACCTGCAGATTGGTTCCCAGATCAAGGTGACCCGAGGTGGGCTGAAGCTGTCCTAGCAGTAGTCGCAACAGTGTCGTTTTACCGACCCCGTTAGGGCCGATCAAGCCGATACGGTCCCCGCGCAGAATACGCACTGAAAAATCCTTAACGATGGTGCGCTCGTCATAGCCGTAGCTAACGCCCTGAGCATCAACCACCAATTTTCCGGAACGTTGCGCCTGCTCCACCGAAAAGCTAGCCTTACCCTGCTGTGCACGCCGCTCGGAACGTTCATTGCGCATCGCCTTAAGCGCCCTCACCCGACCCTCGTTACGGGTTCTGCGCGCTTTAATACCCTGTCGAATCCACACTTCTTCCTGAGCCAGGCGCTTGTCAAACAGTGCATTATGCCGGTCCTGATCGGCCAACACCTGCTCCCTGTATTTGAGGAAGCCCGCGTAATCCCCTTCCCAGGGAAAGATCTTGCCCCGGTCCAGCTCGACAATTCTGTTAGCAACACGTTGCAGAAAGGCCCGGTCATGGGTGATAAATATCAACGTGCCACGGAAATCCAGCAACTGCTGCTCCAGCCAGTCGATCGTATGGATATCCAGATGGTTGGTGGGCTCATCCAACAACAGGATATCCGGCTCCACCACCAGCGCCTGAGCCAGTGCAACCCGGCGCCGCCAGCCTCCGGAAAGCTGTTGCATGCGTGTCTCAGCTGGCAACTTCAAGCGCAGCAACACGCGTTCGACCTTCTGCTCCAGATGCCAGCCATCCACCGCTTCTAAGCGATGCTGCAATTGCTCAAGCTTGCGCATACCCGCATCATCATGGGCCTCCATGGCCAGGGTCTCATATTCGGCCCGCAGCAGCTGCACATGCTTCAGGCCCTCGGCGACCACCTCGAAAACGGTGCGCTGATCGGCATCGGGCAACTCTTGATCGAGCACGCCGATACGGGTATCCGGAGCCATCCAGACACTGCCGGAATCCAGCTGCTGCTGCCCATTGATCACTTTGATCAGGGTCGACTTGCCCTCGCCGTTGCGACCGATCAACGCAATTCGCTCGCCCGGATGAACCACCCAGTCAACCTGGTCCAACAGGGGTTTATCACCAAACGCCAAAGTCGTCTGGTTTAATCTCAAAAGCGCCATAGAAAAAGTTTCCAACCTAAAAGAAAGACATCACGCTAAGCCAAAATTGACTCGGCAAGGGCCCGAAGTTTGCGTTATTCTACAGCCAAACCGCTCAAGTGGCGGCCATTGAAACGAAGAGGTTCTGGTTTTGCAACCCACTCGAACAGCTCTACCGTATCATTCGCGCACCAGTTTACGCGGCATCGGCCCCCAAGGGGTCTCAATTCCTCACCTGCAGGCTATTCTTTTCGCCGCGCTCCTGCTGCTGATAATCCCTCGCCCTGCCAGCGCCCTCGCTGAATCAGAGATCGATCAGCGCAGACACCAACTCCAACAACAGCGCGAACTCTATAAACAGGCCCACGATGCCCTGGTGCAGAAGAAGTTCAAGCGAGCTACACTACTGATCCAGCAGCTCCGCAGCTATCCGCTTTACCCTTATCTACTTTACCAGCGCCATCGCCTGCAGCTCGCTAAGCTCAACACCCGCACGCTACAGCAATTCAAGGACAATTTTGCCGATACACCACTACCCAACAAACTGCACCGTGCCTGGCTCGCCCACCTGGGCAAACGTCAGCAATGGCCTGTATTGCTCAACAACTACCAACCCGAACTCGCCAATACCAGCCTGCGCTGCCAACAACTCTGGGCACTGCACCAAACCGGCCGCAGCACCGAAGCCTTGCAAAAAGTCGCACCGCTGTGGGTGCAGGGTCGCTCTCAACCCAAGACCTGCGACAAATTATTTACGGCCTGGCTTAAAAGCGACACATTCACCGAGCAGCATGCCTGGGATCGTTTTTGGCTAGCTATGGCGAACAATAACCCAGGGCTGGCTAAAAACATCAGCAAGCGCCTGCAGCAGCCCGACCGGGTATTCACGGCCAAGCAAGCACTGCAGTTGTACAGCAAGCCCGAACAACTGACCCGGCTTGATCCCGATGCGCCCAACTATCAGCAACTGCTGCAGTACAGTATTAAGCGACTCGGAAGACGCGATCCGGCCCAGGCGCTGCAGCAGCTACAGCAGTTTAAAGACAACCTGACGATGGATCCGGATCAAACTCAGAAATTACGACACCGCTTCGGTCTGCGCCTGCTGCGCAGTTACCCAGAATTTCTGGACCCACTCATCCAACAGATCAACCCCAGCCTAGATGACAAGACGCTGCTTGAGTGGCAACTGCGCAATCTAATCTTGACCCAGGACTGGCAAAAAATTGAACACTTAATCGATCAACTGCCCGCCCCCGAACGTTTCAGCGGCCGTTGGCGTTATTGGAAAGCCCGCTCTCTGGAGACCCGCTCCGAACCCGATCCCCAAGAACGTGCACAAAACATCTACGCAGAGCTTGCCAATGAGCGCAACTTCTACGGATTCCTATCCGCCGATAAGCTGGGCCGCAGCTACAGCCTTAACAATCAAACCGAACTACCCGACAACCTGTATCTGGGCCAGCTCTCCCAAAGCCCCGCTATGCTTCGCGCCCGCGAACTGCTCTACCAGGGGCAACGTAGCAATGCCCGCAGAGAATGGCGGCTGGCGACGCTCAACCTGACCTCGCAGCAGCAGCATCAAGCGGCGCTGCTAGCACGCCAGTGGGGTTGGTACGAGCAAGCGATACGCTCAGCTATCACCGCCAAAAAATGGAATGACCTAATGCTACGTTTTCCATTGGCATATAGCCGCGATATATCCAATTCAGCCCAGAGCAATAAGATTGACACCTCCTGGATCATGGCAATTGCCCGCCAAGAAAGCGCATTCACCCCCGACGCCCGCTCGCCGGCAGGGGCGCTGGGGTTAATGCAACTGATGCCCCGGACCGCCAAAGAAACCGCAAAAAAGGCCAAGGTCCGCTACAGAGGCTCATACCAACTAACCCAACCGGGATTAAACGTAAAATTGGGGAGCTACTACCTTGCCAGCCTCAGCCGCCACTATTCAGGTCATCGGGTGCTAGCGAGCGCCGCCTATAACGCCGGACCTGGACGGGTTAAAGGCTGGTTAGAGCAACGGAAAAATATACCCATCGATATCTGGATCGAGACGATACCGTTCGATGAAACCCGAAACTATGTGCAAAACATCCTCAGCTTTTCGCTCATCTACAGCGATATGCTGGGGTTACCCAAACAACTGCTCAAACCTCACGAGCGATGGGCAACACCACCTAAAAGACTGTGAACCGGTCCATAAAAGTGAGACAGCTTGGGTTCTATCTAATTTGGGTTCTATCTAGCTGAGACCGTGTACTACTTTAATTCGATCCCTGACCATCGCCGCCAACCGGTCTGATTCGAACTTCGGCAGGAAATCATCACAACCCACTTTTTCCACCATCGCCAGATTAAACGAACCCGACAACGAGGTATGCAAGACAATATAAAGATCCTTAAGCCGCTCATCGCGCCGAATCTCTGCGGTTAAGCGGTAACCATCCATCTCCGGCATTTCAGCATCCGTAATCACCATCAAAAATCGATCGGACATCTTCGCACCCTGCTCTGCAAATGCATGTAACTGCGCCAAGGCATCGGTACCATTAACCGCCTCGTAGGGTGTAATACCCAGATTGGCCAGCGTCCTCGCCACTTGATCCCGGGCAGTCTGAGAGTCATCAACAATCAGAATGTCGTAGTTTTTCGCCAACTCAAGCACCTGATCATCAATCAGACCCGGTGTAACCTGGGTACTATAAGGACTCACCTCGGCCAGGACTTTCTCGACATCAATAATCTCAATCAAGCGATTGTCATCCATGCGGGTAATCGCTGTCAGATAATGCGCCCGGCCTGCCGTGACCGGTGGTGGCAACACATCCGCCCAATCCAGGTTCAAAATACGCTCGACATCACTGACCAAAAACCCCTGCACAGAACCGTTGTACTCCGTCAAAATCATATGCGAATCTTTAGTGACAGGCGTCGGCAGCATACCGATAGCGGCACTCAGATCGAACACAGGAACAGTCTGGCCACGCATATTCGCAACCCCTATAATCACCGGATGCGAATTAGGCAGCGCGTTCAATCGCGGTAATTTAAGCACCTCTTTAACTTTGAACACGTTAATCGCGAATAGCTGATGGCGCCCAAGTCGGAACAGCAATAGCTCAAACCGATTTTGGCCCACTAACTGGGTACGCTGATCAACAGAGTCTAAAATCCCGGACATCTTGAAACACCTTGAAGTTGATTGACCGGGCCAACTACTAGGAGGCTGACCGAGAATAGACTGACCTACTGCGAAAGCCGCATTTCGGCCAGATTTACCGCTCATTTTTGGCGAATAGAACCACTATTCTTCGCAAATTACCGATTAATCTGACTCAAAATGAGTCTCTCTCGCTACGATCGCTATTCCCGGTCAGCCTCCAAGCGAATCTGTAAGCAGATCCGGCGCGCTCGGTGTAGATGACTTGCTGCAAGCAGCCTGTCGGACTTGACCGGTCGTAGCGAGGGCAAGACCGATTTGAGACAGTTTTCGAACTCTTTTGAGGCTAATAGTGGTTCTATTAAACGAAAAAGAGGGTGAAAAATGGCCAAAGTCGGCTTTCCCGCAGTAGATCAGCGTTAAGTCCGACAGACTGCTAAGTTTCCAAGCAAGCCTGAGTTAATAGCATAGCGATTTTTCATCCGCAGGGAATACCATCCCGGCGCACTTTGGGACGTAATTAACAAAAACATGACCTTAAGCAACCCTTCACTCATTGATATTGCCGTGAACCTGACTGACAGCGCGTTTCACGCCGACTACACACAGGTTCTTGAGCGCGCACAGGCTGCGGGAGTCGACCAACTGATCATCACTGGCTCGACGCTCAAGGAGAGCGCGGAAGCGGTCAGATTATGCCAACAACACCCGCGCCAGCTATTCTCGACGGCAGGGGTACACCCGCACTATAGCCGCGATCTTCCCGCTGACGGAATCGAGCAACTCAACGCGCTATGCCAACACAGCTGCGTCAAAGCCATTGGTGAAACCGGTCTTGATTTCAACCGTGATTTCTCTCCTCGTCCGATACAAATTCGCGCCTTTGAGCAACAACTCGCACTGGCGGCAGAGCTTGGCTTGCCCGTATTGATGCATGAACGCGATGCCCATCAACGTTTCTATCAGATAGTGCGCGAATATCGGGATCAAATTCCGCATGCTGTGCTGCACTGTTTCACCGGAGATCGGCAGCAACTGTTTAAGCTGCTGGATCTTGATCTCCATATTGGCATCACTGGCTGGGTTTGTGACGAACGCCGCGGCGCTCACCTGTTGCCGCTATTAAAGGAGATCCCGCTGCAACGACTTATGCTGGAAACCGATGCGCCCTACCTGCTTCCACGCGACTTAACCCCCAAACCCAAATCAAGACGCAATGAACCCTGCTACCTGGCTCATATCTGCCAGGTCGTCGCGCGCCATATAGGGATCAGCAGCGAACAGCTCGCTCGCTCCAGCAGCAATACCGCAACGGCGTTCTTTGGACTTTAAGAGCAGCCGGTGACGAAGCCCTGGAGCTGCGCTGATTCGAAGGGCCAATCTAACTCTCGTCCCGACTTAAGCTCAGCCAGGACCGGAATGCGCACTCCATAACGCTCAACCAGCAGATCATCATCTGCGATATCGATCACCTCAACCGAGACAGCTCGCAGATCGAGAGTCGCGACGAGCAGCTGCTCTGCCACCTCACATAGATGACACCCCTGAGTACCGTACAAAATCAATTTCGACATAGAACCCCTCCTAAAACGCGGCATCTTAGCAAAATAAAGGCACCCTCTATACCAATAGCCTAAAACTGAACCAAACTGGGAGGACGCAGAACCATGGGTGGTTTATACTGCCCGCTCAAGGTGTCTGCACCTGATAAGGAGCAACACGTTTCCAGTCCTGCAGGAAAAGAGAATCACGTAATGGATAGCAGCAACACCTCCACTACCGAGAATTACTTCACCGCTATGAACGCTGAGACCCATAAGCTGGTCGAAATGTTCGGTGGCAAGGTCGGCGAGGAGTACCTCGACAACCTCAATGGTGCCTGGTCGCAGCTTTTGAGCCGTCCGACTGACCCTCAGGGCTGGATGGATGCCATCGGCGAATACCAAAAATCATCGTTACAGTTTTGGTCCACTATTCTTACCGGCCACAGCGGTCTTAAAGCCCAAGCCGCTGCCGGAGACCGTCGCTTCAATGCCGACGAGTGGAGCGAGAGCCCGGTATTCAACTACATCAAAGAATCCTACCTGATCGCATCTCAGCTGCTGAACAAGACCGTTTCCCAGATCAACCTGGAAGATAAAAGCCAGAAGAAACTTGAGTTTTACACCCAGCAATATATTGATGCAATGTCTCCCAGCAACTTCGCCGCCACCAACCCTGAAGTGATTCAGCAGGCGATCGAAACCAAGGGTCAAAGCCTGATAGACGGCCTGCAGAACCTGCTTGGCGATCTCGACAAGGGCAGCATCAGCATGACCGATGAGTCCGCGTTCGTTCTCGGAGAGAATATCGCAACCACGCCGGGCGAAGTGGTATTCGAAAACGAAGTTCTGCAGCTAATCCAATACAAACCGGCTCACGCCAAAATTGCAGAACGCCCCACACTGATTATTCCTCCGACCATTAACAAGTTCTACATCATGGACCTGCAGCCGGAGAACTCTTTCGTTAAACACGTTGTCGATCAGGGCCAGAACGCGTTCATGATCTCCTGGGTTAACGCGACTCCCGAGCAGCGCCACCTGAACTGGGATGATTATGTCGAATCCGGTATCATCAAAGCACTCGAAGTGGTCAAGGACATTTCCGGCAGCAAAAAAGTTAATGCTGTCGCCTGGTGTATCGGCGGCACCATCCTGTCTGCTAGCCTTGCGGTAATGACCGCGCGCAAAGACACCACCGTATCCTCTGCCACCTTCCTGACCGCGCTGACCGACTTTGAAGAGCCAGGCGATATCGGCGTCTTCGTTGACGAAAAGCAGATCACTTCGCTGGTAGAGAAAGTTAACAAAGAAGGCGTCCTGAATGGAAAGAATCTTTCTACCGCCTTCAACATGCTGCGTTCCAACGATCTTATCTGGTCGTACGTCGTCAACAACTACCTCAAAGGACAGTCTCCGGTCCCCTTCGACCTGCTGTACTGGAACAGTGACCCAACCAACCTCCCCGCTGATTTCTACACCTACTACATGAAGAACATGTACCTGGAGAACAATCTGTCCAAGCCCGGTGGATTGACAATCTGTGGCGAGCCGATCGACCTGTCCACGATTAAAACGCCTTGCTACTTCCTATCCTGTGTCGATGACCATATCGCCCCCTGGAAGAGCACGTTCAAAGGCACCGATCTGCTTAAGAACTGCGAATTCGTTCTGGGTGCAAGTGGTCATATCGCTGGCGTCATCAACCCCGCCACCAAAAACCGTCGCCACTTCTGGACTAACGGCGAGCTGGGTAGCACTGCCGAGCAGTGGTTCGAATCTGCAGAGCGCCAAGAAGGTAGCTGGTGGAATCATTGGTCGGTATGGATCGGCAAGCGTACCGGCAAGCAGGTTGACGCACCCGCAACGCTAGGCTCTGCCACCTTCCAGCCGATCGAAGCAGCACCCGGTCGCTACGTTGCCAAGCGCATCAGCTAAGCGGCTAACGTAAGTAACAAAAAAGGGGCTGAATATTCAGCCCCTTTTTTATGTATATCATTCTATTACAAAGAAATTCCTGATTAGCCATGATCTTCTGCCATCACCGCGCCAAGTCATGGGCATACAAGCTTGCGTGAATAGCTCGGCTGCATCATGGCTGAGCGTTGTGGGTAATCAGGAAGCTAAAACCCCAACTCAGGGTATTTTCACCCCGCCAGATAGCCCAGGCGACAACAGTCCTGGCGAGACAACAGCCGCTCTCCTCAGATCTGATCTGATCTGATCATGCCGTATTAACTGTGCTTGTTAAGCAACTGTGACAGCTTGTCGTTAATCCGCTCGGTCTTGGCCTCTGCGCGGGCTGCCTTGGCTTCAATCCGCTCCTTGTGCTGGCGCTGCTTCTCCTCCCGGATTCGCAGCCTTTCATCCTCGGCCCGGACCTGACGCTGCTCGCGGATTTTTTTCAGCATCGCCTGGGCATGCGCGGCCTCCTCTTCCGAGACTTTACCCGCAGGCTCCCCCTTGAGATCCACGCGGTCAGCATCGGTTACAAGGCTCTTGTAGTACTGCGGAGCGCGCACATAGGACGCCAGGGCACGCTTGATTTTACCTTGCGGAAGTTTTTGCTCTGCTAACAGATCTTCCTGAATGCCAATTTTTAACGGCTTTACCGCATCACGATTAAACGTGTCGGGGTAGAGCTCAGAGATGAGCGCCACCGCGGCTTGATTAGCGACGCGATTCTTATTCTTTGAAGGCTTAACGGACGGAGTCTGGGTCATAGAAAAATCGTTTATGGTTGCTGGAAAAACTACAAAGGAAGGTCAATCGACTCAACCTTCACCTTTTCGGATCAGGTAATAAAAACAATCCGCGTGTTCGCGCATACCGATCAACTCGTGACCGAGAAAAGCGCAAAATTTAGGGATATCGCGCTCTGTGGAGGGATCCGTAGCGATCACCTCCAGTACCTCACCGATAGCGATATCCCGCACTTTATTATGAAGCATCATTACCGGCTCAGGGCAGTACAACCCGCTCGCATCCATACAATGATCTGGTTTTATCTCAGTCATAGCCTCACCTTAAAAAACTAGGGTCATTGTCGCAAATGCTGATGACAGGAAAAAGTAGCAATGCTACTTTTTTCACCGTCACGACAAATAACCGGCCTGCTAATTATGCGGGCCTTATACTTAGATTAGCAATCGCACACCAAACACCGAGGAGATTAATCATGATCAAGGTGATGATTGAGCGTTATATCGCGGAAGACTTAGCCAGCCACTACCTGCAACTCGCCAACAGCACACTGCAGGCAGCAATGGCAGCGCAGGGATTTATCAGCGGGGAATCACTACAGGATGCAAACAACCCGAATCACCGGATTATTTTTGCCAACTTCCGAACTCTGGATCACTGGCTAAGCTGGTACCAGAGCCCTGAACGCAAGGAGCTTCTAAGCAGCCTGCGGCCGTTGCTGATCAGCGATGAGAAAATCACCCTCATGGAGCATATCTAGAGTGTCTTGGCCAGCGGAACCCCGTGAACCGCCCAGCACCGGCTCATCCGCGCCTTAAATAGCCGGTCACCTCTTCACGATCGTGGTAGAGCTGCTTCAGATCCAATCGGTATGCGATCCCCGCCTGCCCCAGCTGCTCACGAATCAGATCCTGACACTCACAAACAGCCTGGTAACGCTTTTTCATCGGTAATTTGAGATTAAAGATAATCCGCTCGCACCAGCCCTGCTGCAGCCAAAGCGCCATATGCCGGGCCACCTTAGAGGGCTGATCGGCCATATCGCAAACCATCCACTGCACCGAGCGCTGCGGCTGAAAACGAAAACCATCCTCGCGCACATGCGTGACCAGTCCGCTATCCATCAGCGATTCCGCCATCGGACCGTTATCAACCGCAATGACCTGTAGATGACGTTTAACCAACTGCCAGGTCCAACCTCCGGGTGCCGCACCCAGATCCACAGAACGCATCCCCGGTGCCAGCAATCGCTCGCGCTGCCCCTCATCTAAAAAATGCAGAAAGGCTTCGTCCAGCTTTAGCGTTGAACGACTTGGCGCTGCGCCCGGAAACTTCAACCGCGGAATCCCCATCTCGTCACAGGAATGGTTACCTGGATAACTAACCCCCGGATAAACCCGATCAGAACTCAAAAAGAACAGATGTAAGCGGGGCAGCTTGGAGGTGCGCTTAGGACTTAGAACGCCAGCTCGACGCAGCTGCTGGGCGCAGGGTGAGGTAAATTTACGGCAAAATCCTGCCAGGGATTTAGCCTCGTTGGTATCGGCGGTTTCTATCACCAGCTCACCACAGCGAGGCAAGAGGCTAATCTGCTCTAACAAGGGCGTGATCCGGTCCGCATCGGGCAGGCCTTCAATCAACCCAGGGCCTGCAAACCACTGCCGCACAAAGATTAACTGCGAAAAAACCAGCAACCGCTGCAACAGTGACGCACCATCAGCGGCATGGCAGACATAGACAACGTAGCCGTCACCCCTGCTGGTTTTAGAGTACCCGGGAACGCCAGCCTGAATCGCCAGGTCATTAATTTCAGCCGCACACTCCGGTTCAAAACCGGGCCGACAATACAGTATAAGATGATTCATAGGGCGGCATTATAACCACCATGGCGCTGAGCGCACGGTCATTTGCACAACCTCAGGATTAAACTTTCAAATCGGCCAATAGCGGCTTGGATCGGTGCGGCCAAAAAACCATTCATACTGATCGAGACAACCTTAAACCAAGCCCTGGAAGATTGCTTCTACAAGGGGTGAGTGACTCCTCAGAGGATCTATAGCATATTTGCGAACAACACCCAGTCATTCATAAAATCTGATCCTGCATCGACCTTAATCGTCCCGTTTACGCCTACTCCGACATCACTTTACTATCATTGGTCACTATGCTGAATTAAACACCGCTTGATAAAACGCAGTTTGCATAGATTTAAAATGGATACTGTGGCATCTTAAACCATTAAATTTGCGCTACTGGACGGCGAACACTTTTTAATAGGATCAGGCATGTCTGACAAGATAACTACAGCTACCAGTAACAGTCTCATTCAGCACATTGACTGTGACGACTGTGGACTTTTCCCACTGTGTAAACCCGTCGAGATCGGTGGGCGCGAGCTCAACATCGCTGATGAATTTGTTGAACGTCGCCAGCCAATCAAGGCGGGAGCCTATCTGTTTCAAGAAGATGAACCGTTTCGGGCGATCTTTGCTGTGACCTCGGGAGCACTGAAACTGGTCAACATCGACCCACATTCCCAAGAGCTGGTGGTCGGTTTTGCCCTGGCTGGTGAAACCCTGGGGCAGGCTGCAGTCTACCCCAAGCGCTACCCTTGCAGCGCCATTGCGCTTGAAGATAGCTACGTCTGCGAACTGCCAATGACCACCATCACCGATATGGCGGCTACGGCTCCTGCACTGCAGCAGAACCTGCAGCATATGCTCAACAAAGAAAATTTCGACCTGCATCGTCAGTTCGCAATGCTGATGGCGCGCAAGAATGCAGAGCAGCGCCTGTCCGCTTTTCTGCTCAATCTCTCAATGCGCCTAGAAGAGCGTGGCTTCTCCAGCGAACAGTTTCAATTACCGATGTCACGCGATGATATCGCCAACTTCCTAGGGCTACGCAAAGAGACACTGAGCCGGTTGTTTACCAAGCTGCATCAACTGGGTGCCATCGCAGTTCGCGGCAAACATATCCGAATTCTCGACATGGCACTGCTGCGCGAATGCTCAGGGCTTCCTCTCTGCACCTGATCCCTCTGGCCGCTGGCAACAGCCCATAACATGCCCCCCCCGATAAGCCCCTGGCTAACTGCCTCGGGCTTATCATTTTTCCCGGACACTCTAATGCTCATCGATACACTGCCTTACTTTAGCGCCTTTCTGGTCGGGTTGCTGGGCGGTGTCCACTGCCTGGGGATGTGCGGCGGCATTATCGGCACGCTTAACCTGGGCCTTACACCCAGTCAGCGCAGCCAGCCACTCACCCTGTTGTCCTATCAGATCGCTTACAATTGTGGCCGGATTTTCAGCTACACCCTGGCAGGCGCACTGATGGGGGGACTCGGACTTCTGCTGGTTCAGTGGCTCCCCTTTCAAGCAGCGCAACGCCTGCTACTGGCTGCCGCCGGGCTCTTTATGCTACTGCTGGGGTTATACCTGAGTGGCTGGTGGCTGCTCTTGGTTCGAGTGGAGCGCCTGGGACGTCATCTCTGGAAACGCATCGAACCCATCGGCCGGCACCTGTTGCCGGTCCGCAGCCGGACCCAGGCGTTGCTGCTGGGGACGCTCTGGGGCTGGTTACCCTGTGGCCTGGTGTACAGCATGTTGATCACCGCCACCGCCAGCGGCGGCATCGCCCAGGGCGGCTTGCTGATGCTCGCCTTCGCCCTGGGCACGCTGCCCAATCTGCTATTAATGGGGATTTTAACCGGCGCCGCAGCCCATCTGTTCCAAGCCAAAAAGGTCAAACAGCTGTCTGGGTTAATCGTTATCGGATTTGGACTCTGGACACTCTACCGCGCCCTGTCCTGAATAAGCTATTAACCTGCTGGACCCAATGATCTCCTCATCCATAGGGGGGGGCCTTTACCTTACCAAACCGGGCGTAAGCACGTGAGCTTACTGGGCTTGACAAGAACCGATTGGGCAATGATGGCGCATCCATGCGCCAACCTATTAACCCGCAGGGTTAATAGCGACTCCTTGGCAGTGAATGCCGATTAGCCCGCATCGGCCTCAGACACATCGCCCTCCACATCACCAGCCACAAGCACCGCCGCCGGATTGGGAAAACGTTTATAGTTCGCGGCACTTAACTTTCCTTGCGCGGCCTGATGCATCGCGTCAGATTCCATCACGATCAGCACCAACACAGAGACCAGCGTCGGCAGCAAGCCAACGCCGCCGATCACCGCGAACACCGCGACCTTTTTCATTCCCAGGTAGCTGTAGCCGATCCAGCCCAACAATGAGATCACGCTCAACAGCACCAGCACCCCAAAAAACACCCGCGAGCGCCGCGCTACGATCTGCCAGTGGCACATCACATACCAACTGGAACCGCTGCGTTCACGACGGGCACGCAGCAAGGTATAACCCAGGATGAGTAATGATATGACCGGCACCATCGCGATAGGTTGCCAAAATGAACTAAAAATTCCCAGGGAGGCGACAAACCACAGAATGTGATTACCCACCAGGTTGGTTAAAAACAGCTCATGCGGTACTTTGGCCTTGGCCAACTCTTCGGGACTGATTTCAAACTGCATTAAGGCTCTCCATTGGCAACGCGTTCGGGCCGCTAGGACGACATATCGCAGTCAGCGGTTTCATATTCTACGGGGCTTGTTACAATCACCGGCCGATCCAGCATCTGACGAGACAAGTCTGTTTTAGCACTACGGCCGCGCATGCTTATGGGCACGGTCAAGACAAGCACAACCCTTTTTCAAAGACTTTTTTACACAGACCTTTTACGCAGACCTTTTTATACACATTCTCATTCACAGACCCTGTTAGGACAACGTTCATGGATCGTAAAATCCCCCTGGTAATACTGGCTGTTGTCTTGGTCCTGCTGGCGCTGGCAATTCTTGCGCCTGGAGGTCGCAAAGTTGATACCGCCCCCAAGCTGCCCTGGCAGATAGAAATACTTGCCGATGGCGCCCCCCGGGTGTTCGAGCTCACCTTAGGCCAGACCCCGCTCAACCAAGCGGTACAGGTGCTCTCAGACGCGCCCACACTCAGTCTGTTTCGCTCCCCCGAGGGTGTATTCAGTATCGAAGCCTACTTCCAGCGAGTCGCACTGAGCGGCTTACGCGCCGACTTCATCCTGACCCTGGAGATTGATCAGGCGGTCGCTGCGCAAATATTCGAGCGCGGGCTGCGCATCAGCCAACTCAGTAGCGGCGGCAAAAAAGTTAATCTGGCCAGTAACGATGTCGACCTGGCCATGTCCAGTCCCATCCGCCATATCACTTATATCCCCGCTACCGACTTAGACGCCAAATTAATCGAACGCTATTTTGGCAAGCCAGAGCAGATCATCGATGACCCTGCAGGCGGAAAACACTGGCTATACCCCGATAAAGGGCTGGATATCACCCTCAACCCGGACACCAAAGAGGTGTTCCAGTATGTCCATCCGCAGCACTTTAACCAACTGCTGGAACCGCTGCTAAACAGTGCTCCAGCAGGCGAGCACTAACACCTCAGCGCTCGCGCTGAGGTGCATCAGGCTCCGGCGAATCCGCACCCGAGCCCGGCTGCGGGTCCGGCCTGGCAAAAACCTCGCTGTCATCCAGGTCATCATCCATCAAAATGCGATGCGCTTCACCCTGAAGATCATCGTACTGGCCACTCTTGGCAGCCCAGAAAAACACCCCGACGCCCACCAACCCCATCAGAATCATGCCTGGGATAAGACCGTAAATTACTTCCATACCACGCCTCCTGATCGATAATGACTAACCCGATCGCTCATGACTAACCCAATCGATAATGACTAACCCGCTGCGACAACAGATTCAAAATTAACCCATCAAGAACGACGAAATAGGGTTCCGATCCGAGCCGCATTACCGATCACCAGCAAAGAACTGATCGGCATGGTTATCGCTGCCACCAACGGTGTCACCAGCCCCATCATCGCCAAAGGCACCATAATACTGTTATAGCCTATCGACAACGCAATATTCTGGCGCACCGTTCGTAGGGTCCGTTGCGATAAACGCGTCGCCAGGTCAATCAACTGCAAATCATTTCCCAGCAGCACGATATCGGCACTGGCGATCGAGACATCGGTGCCTGATCCCAGCGCAATACCGACCGCGGCGCGCACCAGTGCTGGCGCGTCGTTAATGCCGTCACCGATCATGACCACCTCGTCACCCTGGCACTGTAGCTCAGCAATGGTACGGTCCTTATCTTCTGGCAAAACCTCGGCAATAACCTCCATCCCGCCTAATTGCTCGGCGACTGCCTCGGCGGTCTGACGCCGGTCACCACTGAGCAATGTCAGCCGTGCCCCCTGCTGCCTGAGGCTCTGGATCAACGCCGGAGCGCCTGAACGCAACCGGTCCTCTAGTGCGATCAGCGCAACCTCTTCTCCGGCTACCGCCACCCGTACCGAGCCAATCGCCCGAGCATCCAGATCAGCAGCGCGAAGCTCTAATTCTGGACTACGCTTAACGCCATTGTGATCCAGCCAAGAGGGTGCGCCGATACAGATCACCTGGCCGTCGCTCAGGCCTTTAACCCCTTGGCCCGAACGACTGAAGAAGTGGTCGGCGGCGGCTTTCTGAAAACGAATCTGCTGCTGCTCCGCACAGCGGACAATCGATGCGGCAACGGGGTGTTCGGACAAACTCTCGATCGCCGCCAACTGTCCCAGCAAGGTTGCCAAGGGCGCGGATAGCGGCGCCCCATCTGCTGAGACCACCCACCGATCTGTTGCCGTGACCAGTTCAGCGAGCTGGATACGGCCTTCGGTCAGGGTCCCTGTTTTATCGAAAACAAAGTGGCGTATGCCCGATAACCGTTCCAGCACCTCGCCATTTTTAACCAGAATACCGTGCCTTGCACCCAGCCCAGACGCCACCGCGATCGACATGGGGGTTGCCATACCAAAGGCACAGGGACAGGTGATGATCAGCACCGAGGTTGCGATCAGCAACGCTTGCTCGACACCGGCATCAAACCACCAGGCAAAACTTATTACCGCCAGCGACAGGGTAATGACCACAAACCAGGGAACAATTCGATCTGCCAAGCGCTGAATCGGCGCACGACTGGACTGCGCATCCTCAACCAGACGAATGATTCGACCCAAGGCGCTGTCTTGCAGCAACCCTGTCACTTCGACAACCAGACTGCCGCTGCCGTTGAGCGTGCCGGTATTGACCTGGGCACCTACCGATTTAGCGACAGGCGCTGATTCACCGGTAAGCATCGCCTCATCCACCCGGCTGCGGCCTGTGCTAACCACCCCATCAACCGGAACTCGCTCACCCGGTTTAACCAACACCCGGTCACCCACCTTGATCGCCCTGATAGCAACCAGCTCAGACTGCTCACCCTGATCGGAAGCGATCAAGCGGGTCGCGACTCTGGGCTGCATATCGAGTAAGCGCTGGGTAGACGCCAGCGCCTTACGCTTAGAGATCGCCTCCAGATAGCGCCCAATCAGGATAACGAACAAAAAATTAACGACCGTATCAAAATAAACCTCACCCGCTGGCGAACCCGTAAAGGTGATATAACAGGAGTATAGATAGGTGACCGACGCACCGATGGCGATGGGCAGGTCCATTCCGGGACGCAGGTTACGCACCCCATACCAGGCGCCTTTAAAAAACGGATAACCGGAATACGCCAGCGTAGGCGTCGCGATCAGCAGACCGATCCAGTGGAACAGGCTACGAAACTCGCCCTGGTCTGCGCCGCTATAGAGCGCGATCGAGATCCACATCAGGTTCATCATCGCAAAGGCGGCAAAACCCATCCGATAGAGCAGCTGACGATAGGCTTTTTTATGACTATCTTCGGCGCTATTGGGGTCGAAGGGGATCGCTTTATAACCCAAGATTCCGAGATGGCTGATCAGTTCAGAAAGCGCTAACTGGCTGCGATCCCATTTAACCTTGAGCTTACGCCCGGACAGATTGACCCGGGACTCAACAACACCCGATTTACGCCGCAGGCTGTTTTCAATCAGCCAGACACAGGCGGCGCAATGGATCCCTTCTACCAGCAGCTGAACTTCTGATAAAGCGTCATCCATGCTAACAAACTCTTGCTGCACCTCCTCGAGATCGTACATCGCCAGCGCTTCGGCAAGTTCCGGAGGCGGGGCGAGGCGATCCCCATCCTGGATCCGGGTGTAGAATCCACCCAGGCCCGCCTGATGGATCGCCTCCGCAACCGAACAGCAACCGTGACAGCAGAAGCCACACAGGCGTCCATCAATCTCGGCACGCACAACCTCTGCAGCCGCTAGAGGCAACTGACAGTGGTAACAAGGCGGATCAATGAACGGACGCTCAGGGACGACTGAGCTTTGCACCCTAGACGATGGACTCATGCGATGCTATTCAGAGCCTTTAGTGGCAGAGGCTTTTACAACATTGACACGCAACGCTTGGCTAAACTCAGCGCCCTGTTTCGCGACGACCACCAGAAGATCCCAAACGCCTGGGACTGGAAACGCGACCTCGACGCTATAAGTCCCCGTTTGTAACTCGGACATAGGCGCGTCAAAATCTTGTTTAATATTGGCAGGACGGTAGGCATGCAGGGTCACAGTATCTGGCAGCAACAGCGCGCCGGAACGATCACTCAGGTGAAAACGTACCTCACCCAACTGCTGCTGAGTTGGCACACCGATTAGCTCGATACGCATATTCCAGCCCGGATCCTCGGCCCGCCGCGTGATCATATTCTTCTCAAAATCCTGGCCCCGCTCGTAATAATCATCGATAACCAGGCCCGGATTACTGCTGAGCGCCAGATAGATAAAAACGCCATTAGCAATAAAAAACAGTAACAGCAAGCCGCTCCAGGTCAGAATTACAGGACTGCGCCAAGGCGAAGATTTCGACATAAATATCACTCTACCTGTGAACAGGTGAAATTATTGAAACTGGCAACATCAAGGTGACGGGGCCATAAAGATACTGGTCCGCACTCCGCTAAATTGCTTTCCAGACTCGGAAGTCGTAATCGTAAAGGTGATCGGCACGGAACCTGTTGGCAGCGATTGGGCAGGCACCCGTACAAACACGGTCCGTGCCGTCACGCGGCCATTGCGCGCAGCAAAACCCTCTTCAGCGCCGCTCAGCAGAGCGCCATCCGGGCCTTCAATCGTTACCCGAATCCGCGCATCCCGGGTCATCTTATTGAGTACTTTGAGGGTGTATTTGTTCTGAATTGAGCCGTCACTCTGCAGCACGAAAAGCGGCTGACGCTCATGAATAACCTTCAACTCAATCGCATCAAGGCTGCTCAACCCATACACAATGCCACCCAGAGCAGCCAACAAAATAACCGAATACACCCACACCCTAGGGCGTTTAGCGATGGCGGAACTCACGCCCTGCTCCAACCCCTCCAGTGATTCATAACGAATCAGCCCTTTGGGTCTGCCAACTTTTTCCATTACCGAATCACAGGCGTCAATACAGAGTGCACAGGTGATACAGCCCTCTTGCTGGCCCTGGCGAATATCGACCCCAGTAGGACACACTGCGACACACTGGTTACAGTCGATACAATCACCGCTGCTACGCACAGCGTCTGCCTCCGCTTTCTTGACCCGACCTCGCGGCTCACCACGGTTAAAATCGTAGGTGGGCAGCACGGTGCTATTGTCGATCATGACCCCTTGAATACGCGCATAGGGGCACAACCAGAGACAGGTTTGCTCGCGCATAAAACCGGCTAAAATATAGGTACCCACAACGAACAAGCTGATACTGAGCAGCGCAGCAAAGCCAAGCTCGAAGCCCCACAACTCCCCCCACAAAACGAAGATATCTTTAAACCAGGCGACAAAGCTGACCCCGGTCAAAAATGCGATCAGCAACCATAGGGTGTGTTTAACGGTTTTATTTTTAATTTTTCTGAAATCCCAGGGAGCGGCCTTAAGCTTGCGGCGCTGTTGCGGGCTTCCCTCTAATTTCTCTTCGATCCAGGTATAAACATCGGTCCAGACCGTTTGAAAGCAAATAAAGCCACACCAGACCCGGCCAGCGACCGCCGTCACTACCGCCAATAAAATCGCAAAAAACAGCAGCAACAGTGCCAACATCCAGAAATCCTGGGGCAGGATGGTAGCGCCAAAGATATGAAACTGACGATTGGGGATATCAAACAGAACCGCCTGGCGGTCGTCCCAGCGCAGAAAAGGTCCTAAGAAAAACAGCAACCAAAGACTGTTAGCCCACCATTTCAACGAACGCCACTTACCCGGCATACGCTTGGCATGAATGGTCTCTTCACCGGTATTGACGTGCCAATGGCCCGATTCGGCATAGATATCATCCACCAGGGTCACTGCAATTTGGTTATTCTGATCGTTCACCTGAACCTCTCCTGTCGATCAAAAGCCCGCTACCCGGAGCCGGCTCTGCGATGCAATCTAACCGACCCACTGACAAGAATCAGAGAATGCTAATGCAGATTGGATTGACCGCCATTGTAGCAACGCTTCGCGTTGATACCAGAGCAGCTCTCTGCTATTTGACAACAAAAATCATTTAATAACAAAAAAGGGGCTAAGCCCCTTTTAATCACAGACACCGAGGAGGCTGACCGAGAATAGACTGACCTACTGCGAAACCCGTATTTTGGCCAGATTTGACGCTCATTTTTGGCAAATAGAACCACTATTCACAAGCTGCGTCCCTGCAGCTTGCCCTACGGGCAGCTATTGCTGTGTAAATCGGCTTTCCTGCCGATTAATCTTCGCAAATGAACGATAAATCTGACTCAAAATACAGCTCTCTCGCTACGCTCGCTATTCTCGGTCAGCCTCCTGATATGGGTAAGTTTCGCCCAGAGATTCTTTCATCCGTCATGCCACTACTGCACCCAGTGTGCAGAAGAGACAGCCATCTATACCGGCCCGTTGATTGAACCCAGACCATTGCCCAGATCTATCTTTACTGACCACCACCCAGCTTATGCACGTATACAGCCAGCTTCTTAATGTCGTTTTCTTTCAAGCGCTGATTAAATGCGGGCATAAGCGCTGCACGTGTATCGGAATCACGCGGATCATTAACACCGTGAGCGATGGTATAGACCGCACTGGCTAGCTTATCCGCCTCGTTGAAGCGCCAAATTGCATCGGTCAGATTTGCAGAACCGAGTATCTGTAACCCTTTACCATCGGCTCCGTGGCAACCAAAACAGCCTTTATCACGATACAACTGCGCACCGGCATCAGTAGATGCGCTCCGACTCAGGTCGACAACATGTTGCGCCAGCGTGTTGATCTCAGCTTCATTGAGCATGCTTGCATGAGCGATCATCATCCCACGGCGACCATTGGTAATGCTCTGCTGAATAGTCTCGATACTGCCTCCGTAGATCCAGTTATCATCCGCCAGCACCGGAAAGCCGGGGCCACCAGCGCCCCCCGTACCATGACAGCCGGCACAGTTATCACCAAACAGAACCCGGGCAGATGCCGCTGCATAGCCGCTCAAGCCCTCGTCGGCCAGCACCTCGGCCACTGTCATCGCGTCGATCTTTGTTTCAAATTGAGCGCGGATCGCTTCGACTTCGGCGATACTCTCCTGGTATTCACCGATCTGTGTCCAGCCAAGAACGCCCTTGGTGCTTTCGTTAGCCAAGGGAATAAACGGATAGAGTATGCCGTAACCCACGAACCAGGCGATTGAGAGCCAGAAACCGATCATCCACCAGCGCGGAATCGGATTGGCCATCTCCCGAATATTATCATCCCAGATATGCCCGGTATTATTTTCACCCGGAAATGGATTTTTATCATCCGCCATGTTGTTCTCCACTATCAAGTCGCTCACCGTCGTCAAGGAGGTATTTTCTCGCTTCGAGCTTTTCCTTATTCTTAGGACGATAAGCGTAGACGTAAGCTATCACCATGAGGACAAAGACAACCACGGTCAGAATCATTCCGAACCAATCACTCGCGGTCATCGCCGTCCAATCAGTACTGAAATACTCCACCAGGCTATTCACGGTAAACCTTGTTGTCATCCAGCTTAGCCATGGTGCCCAATACCTGAAGGAACGCGATCGTTGCATCCTCTTCGGTTTTACCTGCAACCGTAGCCGGTGCCGCAGCGATGTCGGCATCGGTGTAAGGCACCCCAACCGTGCGCATCCCCGTCATGTGCCGGGCGATCTGCTCACCATCGAGCTGAGCATGCTGCAGCCACGGGTAGTTTGGCATCACCGACTCGGGCACGACCGAGCGCGGTGCACGCAGGTGCAGGCGCTGCCACTCATCGGAATATTTTCCACCTACACGGGCCAGATCAGGGCCGGTACGTTTTGAACCCCACTGGAACGGATGGTCATACATCGACTCCGACGCCAGCGAATAATGCCCGTAGCGCTCCTTCTCGTCACGGAGCGGACGGATCATCTGTGAGTGGCACAGATAGCAGCCCTCACGGACATAGACGTCGCGACCTGCGAGCTCCAGTGCCGTATAAGGGCGGATACCATCTCCAGCTTTCCAGTCCTGCAGAGTGACGCCCTCTTTACGCTGCCAGAGGATCTCCGGCGCCGTACTCTTATGCTCCATGGTTTTATCAATGGTAAACAGCGGCACGATCTCAACAATACCGCCGATCGACACAACGATCGCAGTACCTAGCACCAACGCCCAGATATTAACCTCCATTTTTTCCTGGAGGCTTTTAGGTTTTTGATTATCAGCCATTATCCGGTTCTCCCTTAAGCGCTGGCCAAAACGGCTGTGCGAGCCTGTTCAACATTGCCTTGCGCGATAGACTTACGAACGGTCATCAGCACATTAATGAGCATAATAATGGCCCCGCTCAGGAATATAGCCCCACCGATCGCACGCATGGCATAGTACGGGTGCATCGCTTCGACCGACTCCGCGAAGGTATAAACCAGGGTGCCGTACTCATCGTAGGCGCGCCACATCAGACCTTGCATAATGCCCGATACCCACATCGCTACGATATAGACCACGGTACCGATAGTGAACAACCAGAAATGGATATTAATCAGACGGGTAGACCACATCTCTGTATGGAAGCAGCGGGTCACCAGATGGTACAGCGCCCCCGCTCCGATCATCGCAACCCAGCCCAGTGCGCCAGAGTGCACATGACCTATGGTCCAATCGGTATAGTGAGACAGGGCGTTAACGGTCTTGATCGACATGACCGGGCCTTCAAAGGTCGACATCGCATAAAATGCCAACGACATGATCAGAAAGCGCAGTGTATAGTCAGTGCGCAACTTATCCCAAGCCCCCGAGAGCGTCATCATACCGTTGATCGCCCCGCCCCAGGACGGAATGATCATCGCCAGGGATACCGCGGCCCCTAAAGAACCGGTCCAGTCGGGTAGCGCGGTATACTGCAGGTGGTGAGCGCCCAGCCAGACATAGCCAAAGCTCAACGCCCAGAAATGGATAACCGACAGGCGGTAGGAATAAACTGGGCGATTGGCCTGCTTCGGGACAAAGTAGTACATGATGCCGAGGAAGCCCGCAGTCAGGTAGAAACCTACCGCATTATGACCCCACCACCACTGAATCATCGCATCCTGAACCCCTGAGAAGATCGAGTAGGATTTAAACAGACCGACCGGAATCGCCAGACTATTAACCACATGCAGGTACGTGATCATGATCATCATCGACAGGAAGAACCAGTTCGATACGTAGATATGCGAACTCTTTCTCTGCACGATAGTCATGATGAAGTTAAAGGTATAGGTTATCCACACCACCGCAATCGCGATATCGATCGGCCATTCAAGCTCGGCGTATTCCTTACCCTGCGTCAATCCCATCGGTAACGTAATAACGGCGCTAACAATGATCAGATTCCAGCCCCAGAAGGTGAACCAGGCCAGCTTCTCGCTCCATAAACGCACGCCACAGGTGCGCTGTACCGAATAAAAAGCTGCCGCCATCAGCACACAACCACCGAAGGCAAAAATCACCGCGTTGGTGTGAAGCGGACGCAAGCGCCCAAAGCTCAACTGTGGAATATCGAAATTAAGTACCGGCCAAGCCAATTCCGAGGCGATATATACCCCGACGGATGCGCCTACCACCAGGTAGACAACAGCCATAACGGCGAACCAGCGTACAACCCCAAGGTCATACTTCTGTTCTGCTCTGGCGTCCATGAACCCCCCTTCTTGGGTCAAACGAGTGTGTTGTAATGAAAAACCAGATAAATGATCTGGTTTTAAGCGGCCCTATAAAAACGTTTTTTATGATAATTGTCAAATAAAACTCGGCGTTATCTGCAAAACAAAAAGCGCCCAGCGCAATTCTACAACGTCTTGAGATAACAATAGCTTATATTTAATCCAGCAATTGCTATCAACCCTATATTGCTAAGTAACCGGCGCCCGTGCAACTGCCAACACCCTGCAGCGCAGCAAACACCCTCAAGACAGTAGCGTCCCCTGAAACAGGACAGCCCCCACGACCATTCATGACAAATACTGCAACCTGCTACTCAGTGTGTTTTAATTAGCGGATACGGCCAGAACGGCGAACTCAACAACTTCTGATGGTGCACTCTACAGTGGCAAACGAGACACAAATAAAATGGAATTTGGACCTAATTCAACGCTACGACCTTTCCGGTCCCCGCTATACATCCTACCCGACCGCGATTCAGTTCGATCCCAAACTTAGCCCAGCCCAGCTGATCGAAGCAGGACAGCGCACCACGGATACCAGCGCACCTCTGTCACTCTACATCCACATCCCGTTTTGCACCCATGTCTGCTATTTCTGCGCCTGCAACAAGATGATCACCCGCAACAAGAAGCGGGCAGCGCCTTATCTGGCTGAACTGTACAAAGAGATGGCAACTCTCTCTGGCCTGTACTCGAAGGATCGCATCGTCAATCAACTGCACTGGGGCGGCGGTACGCCTTCCTTTATCAGTGACGATGAGATGCGCCAACTGATGGCCGAAACCCGCAAGCACTTCAAACTGCGCGATGATGACCAGGGAGACTATTCGATCGAGATCGACCCGCGCGAAGCTGATGCCGAGCGAATGAAGGTGATCCGCGAACTGGGGTTCAATCGCATCAGTCTTGGCGTACAGGATATCGATTTCAAAGTACAAGAAGCGGTTAATCGGATTCAGCCGATTTCCATGTCTGAAGTTATCATCGACAGCGCTCGCGAACTTGGTTTCAAATCCGTTAACGTAGATCTGATCTACGGCCTGCCCTTCCAGACTATCGACAGCTTTGCCCGCACGGTCGACAAAATCATTGAAATGAGCCCGGACCGCTTGTCGGTATTCAACTATGCTCACATGCCCGACCGATTCCGCTCGCAAGCGCATATCAAAGACGAGGATCTGCCCTCACCGGCTGACAAACTGATCATTCTGGAAAACACCATCAATCAGCTGATCGATGCCGGTTATCAATATATCGGCATGGACCATTTCGCCAAGCCCGATGACGAGCTCGCCATCGCTCAGCGCGAAGGCAACCTGCACCGAAACTTCCAGGGCTACACGACTCACAGCGACTGTGATCTGGTTGCCATGGGGGTCTCGGCCATCAGCCAGATCGGTGATGTCTATTATCAGAACGAACACGATCTGAAACTTTACCAAACGGTTGTGGAGCACACGGCCCAGGCGATCAAGCGCGGCGTTATCCTGACCCTGGACGACCGTATTCGTCGCCGGGTTATCACCCAGCTGATCTGTCACTTCGAGCTGGATCCCGGCCAGATAGAGGCGGAATTTGATATCAATTTTGATGACTATTTTGCAGAGGAGCAGAAACTGCTACAGCAATTCAGCCAAGACGGCTTGATCAGTTTTGAAGGCCGTAACATCGAAGTTACCCCCTCCGGTCGCTTATTGATCCGCAGGATATGCATGACCTTCGATGCCTATATGTCAAAGCAGCAGGCTGGACGCACCTTTTCACGCATCATTTAAACCGACCTGAAAAGAAACAAGGCCACCAGGCGGCTGACCAAGCGTAGCGAGGGAGCTCTCATTTGAGTCAGATTTATCGTTCATTTGCGAAAAATAGTAGTTTTATTTGCCAAAGATGAGCACTAAATCTGACCCCTCTCTAGCGTAACAGAGCCGGGGTTCGCACGACCGCATGGATGCAGGAAGTAGAGCAACGCAGGAGCGGTTTCCGAGTAGGCCAGTCGCCTCGCAAATGGTCCTAATATCGGCTTCAACCCGGCCGTTATATAAGACATAATGCTCCGACAAAATATTTTATTAATCTGTCTAATCGCTGCTAGGAAGAGATGTATGACCGTAAAGCCCCACTCGGTCGATAAATCCCGCTCAATGAACGAATTTAAATGCGACAACTGCGGCCTGCTGTCTTTATGTCTACCTGATGGGCTTAAACCCCAGGAAGCCGAACAGCTTGAGAAAATGATTGAAAAGAGCCAGCCGTTAAAAAAAGGCAGCTATATTTTTCATCAGGGTGATCCTTTTACCTCTATTTTCGAAGTGCGCGCGGGCTCCCTCAAAACCTACACCGTGACCAATCAAGGGGAAGAGCAGATCACCGGATTCTATTTTCCCGGAGACCTGATCGCCCTCAATGCTATCGATACCAGCAGCTACCCCATTTCAGCCAAAGTACTTGAAACAACCACTGTCTGCGAGATTCCCTACGAACAGCTCGATCGACTATCAGACCAGGTGCCCAGGCTGCGACGTCAACTGATCCGCGCCATGAGCAAAGAGATCAGAGAAGAACAGCAGATGATGCTACTGCTCAGCAAAAAGACAGCAGAAGAACGCGTTGCAACCTTCTTGCTTAAACTATCCGATCGCTACAAACGCCGAGGCTACTCAGCGTCTATATTCCGCCTATCCATGTCTCGTAACGAAATAGGCAACTATCTGGGTCTTGCGGTAGAAACCGTCAGCCGTATTTTTAGTCGCTTTCAAAAACAGCACCTGATCAGAGTAGAGGGCAAGGAGATCGAAGTACTAAGCCTCGATACCCTGCGCCAAATTTCCGGTGAGATTCGCTCCGATGATAACAGCGCCGAGCCGATCAACCCGAGCTGACTATCTTTATCGATAAACCCCTGCCAAGGAATATCCATGCCATACGATGAGTGCCATATCCGTTCCGTCATCCGCGCTGTTCCAGACTGGCCCGAGCCGGGTGTCATATTCCGCGATATAACGCCTCTGTTCCAGGATACCAAAGCGCTACATATCGTCATTGACTCCTTTACCCAGCGCTATATTGACACCGATATTACCCATATTGCAGCCCTCGATGCCCGTGGCTTCCTACTCGGATCAGTACTTGCCTACAAGCTTAACAAACCCCTTATTCTTATCCGCAAGAAGGGCAAATTGCCCGGTGAAACCCTGTCTCAGGAGTACCAGCTAGAATACGGATCCGCCTGTGTCGAAGTACAAAAAGACGCCTGCAGTGCAGGAGATAAGGTTCTGCTGATCGACGATCTCATTGCGACCGGCGGCAGCCTACTTGCGGCCAGCACACTGATAAGAAACCTAGGTGCCGAGATCAGTGAAGCTGCCGTCATCGTCGATCTACCCTTTCTCGAAGGCTCTACCCGACTGCACGAAGCGGACATTCCCGTGTATGCCCTGATCGCCTACTAACGCTATAAAGACAGTGGCGCTGCCTGTGTATCATCAGCAACAACCACGCAGGGGCGCGACTGTCGCTGCGGATACCACGATTGCTTAGCTTGCCCCCAGCCTACTTTTCTCACGAACATAAGCAGTGATCGCCTTGTCCTTTTCAAGAATATGATTAACCAGCCAGTCATTCAAAAATACCAGCAATTCAATGGCAACGTCCGCCTCCCCCTCATTGCTGCGCACAAAAAGGGCCCAGACCTTATCCATCAACGCATCATGCAACGCCTTGTGAGCTGTATAGTCGGGACAACCTACCGAACGCATCAACGCCTCTTCAGTGCTAAAATGCACTTTGGTGTAGTCGAGCAACTCTTTCAGCGTATACCGGACCGCATCAGTAACACTGTCACCGTGGATATCCCGGTGCAAAGCCGCCAGCAATTCAAAAATCTTCTGGTGCTGCTCATCAACCTCGTTATCGCCGACACAGAAAGCCGGCCTCCATCGAAATCGCTCCAACATTCTCTCCTTAGACAAGTCACTAACCTCCTTTTATAGCCTGCATTCAAGCATGCCAGCCCAAAGCGAGCAGGTAAAGCACGCCAGGCCTGATTTAGTAGGCCGCAAGCAGATGAATTCTGCACGCTGCGGCGCCTCCGTCTAAACACCTACTATTAGCCTCAAACGTGTTCGAAAATCGCCCCCTCGCTACGACCGGCCTCGTCCGACAGACTGCTGATAGAGATCAGGCCGGGAGAGCGCCTTTGAACTGGGTAGACCATAAATCGTAAACTGCAAATTATATCCACAGAATCTGTGGATAACATTGCGTGAGCCTCTGTGTGGAAGCGGCAAAGTCAGTAACCATAAGGGCTAGAAGTGATTGGGCAAAAAATGAGCAAGTGGTTAATTCAGATGGAATAATCGATATTCAACGGATTATCACAACAACGCCAGGCCACTATCTATTTCGTGACAATCACACCCAGGGTGTTTATACCCGAGCGTGGGATATCCATGCAACCCGCGGCTCTACGCATTTTCCAAAGGGGTCAATCAAAACCGGTCGGCCTTGCAACACAAAAGTGTGGGCTCAATTGTCTAGATGGACAACCACAAAGCGGAACTTACTGTCATCGGTTAATTAATGATTCACGCCCCGATGCAAAAGGTCAGACGCTTGATCAGGATCGGCTTGAAATATTGCTAACAACGCACGGGCAGGACCTGTCGGCTGGCGCACGCCTTGCTCCCAGCTCCGTAATGTAGAGAGGGTCTATCTCTCCACTGTATAAGGCATTCGTCAGAAACTGGCCTCTGAGCGCCATAATTGACTAAAGGCAAGACTTGATCCACGTGTTACTTTTTGGATGATAATTCAACTTTTATCGTTAAAGGCTGAATTTAATGCACAGCCTCCTATTGACACTAATCTAGCGGTTCTTTATTAGCGTAATAAATTATGTTCTTTTCTGCACCACCCCATTGACACAGATAACATACTGATATTAAAGATATAAAATATGACTGTACAAAAAACACTCAATCCTTACCTCTACCTTATAAACCGCAGGCTAAGGGCGGTTACTCGGCACTACCTCACAGACTTATCCACAGATACTGTGCATAACTCAAACCAAGCCCTAGGAGGCTGACCGAGAATAGCGATCGTAGCGAGAGAGCTGTATTTTGAGTCAGATTTATCGTTCATTTGCGAAGATAAATCGGCAGGACAGTCGATTTACACAGCGAAGCTGCCCGTAGGGCAAGCTGCAGGGATGCAGCTTGTGAATTGTGGTTCTATT
>JBALTG010000008.1:0-62863 GCA_036964625.1 Motiliproteus sp. | reverse complement strand
GCGGTGACGCCCTGGCCGGGTAGTTGCAGGTCCAGATCCAGCGAGAAGTCGTTAAAGTGGGCTTCAAAGCGGATGCCAATGCCGTCGCGGGCCGGGTGTGGCATTGCGGCAGGGGTGAGCGGTTCGGGTGTGATATGGCTCATGTCTGCTCCTTGCGGTTGAGCCGGGCATTGATCTGTTGCATTGCGGCAGGGGTGAGCGGTTTGGGTGTGACACGGCTCATGTCTGCTCCTTGCGGTTGAGCCGGGCATTGATCAGATAGAGCGCCAGCAGCACCAGGAAGGCGAACAGCAGCATACCGCCGGAAAGTAGGTGGGCCTGGTCATATTCGAGTGTTTCAACATGATCATAGAGTGCCACCGAGAGCACCTTGGTTTCGCCGGGGATGTTGCCGCCAATCATCAGAATCACCCCGAACTCGCCGATGGTATGGGCAAATCCCAGTACCGAGGCGGTCAGGAAGCCTGGTCTGGCCATAGGAACCGCGACGCTAAAAAAACGATCCAGCGGCGAGGCGCGCAACGTTGCCGCGACTTCCAGCAGCCGGTCTCCCATCGATTCGAAGGCGTTGTGCAGCGGTTGCACCACAAACGGCAGCGAGTAGATCACCGAGGCCACGACCAGTCCGGGGAAGGTGAACGGTAGCGTGCCCAGTCCCAGACTGTCGGTGAATTGCCCCACCGGACCCTTGGGGCCGAGCAAAATCAGCAGATAAAAGCCCAGCACCGTGGGCGGCAGGACCAGCGGCAGCGCCACGACGGCGGCCAGCGGGTGCTTGAGCCAGTGCCGGGTGCGCGCCAACCACCAGGCGATGGGCGTGCCCACGATGAGTAAAATCAGTGTGGTGAGGCTGGCAAGCTTAAGGGTCAGCACTACCGGTTCCCAGTCGAAGCTCATGCAGCGGTTCCTAAATCGGTAGGTTATAGCCGTAGTCGCTGATAATACGCCGCGCTTGAGGGCCTTTCAAAAATTCCAGGAATTGCTGGGCGACAGGGTTGCGCAGGCCTCGGTTGAGCAGCACAGCATGCTGGTCGATGGGCTGGTAATAGGCTTCAGGAATGATCCACAGGCTTCCCGGCGGTCCCTCCCAGGCGTTGATCTGTGATTGTGCCACAAAACCGATGCGGGCATTGCCGGTGGCGGTAAATTGAAACGCCTGGGCGATGGAGTCACCGATCACCCGATGGCTTTTAAGCCCGTCCCATAGCTGCAGATGTTGCAGCACCTGTTGCGCGGCCAAGCCATAGGGCGCGGTTTTGGGGTTGGCGATCGCCAGACGCTTGAAAGCGCCGCTGCGCAGGTAGTTTTCAGCGTTACTGAACAGCTGGGAGTGGCTGCTCCAGAGCACCAGTTTACCCTGGGCATAGCTGAAACGACTGCCGACTACCGCGAGTCCCTCGGCAATCGCTTTTTGTGGCAACAGTCTGTCGGCGGCCAGGTAGACCTCGAACGGAGCGCCGTGCTCAATCTGCGCAAAAAGCTTGCCGGAGGAGCCGTAGCTGACTTTGACCCGATGCCCGGTTGAGGCTTCAAAGCGTTGCACGATCGCCCGTGACGCGCCGGTAAAGTTAGCCGCGACGGCAGCCAGTAGCTGTCCGGCGACCGCCTGATTGCAGGCTGTTAACAGCGCGGCGCTGATCAGCAGCCGTGGCCACGTAACTCCCTTGCGTTGGGCAGGTTGGCCTGGGTTGCTTAAGGGGCTTTGCATGCATTGAATCCAATGGATTTATTTGTTTGCTGTGGTTACGGTCGAGTATCGAGCTTAGCATGGGGTGACGCAATAAATACGCTCTTATCCGCGGCTACGGCAGTTTTGTATGGCTTGGGTTACACTGTATTTTATTTCCTTCAGGGACCGATTCGATGCTGCCTTTTACCGCTCCCCGCACTCTTGTATCGCTGCTGGTGCTGTTCTGTTTGTCGCCGCTGAGTCTGGCCGCAAACTTCTACCAGGATGCGCTTAATTACCAGCAGCAGGGTGAGCCGAAATCCGCCATTATCCAGCTTAAGAACCTGCTCCGCGAGGAGCCGGATAATGCCGAGGCACGCCTGTTGCTCGGCACCCTGTATCTGCAGACCGGACAATACCAGGGGGCGGAGAAAGAGCTGAAGCGGGCCAAAACACTGCAATCTCAGGATCCTGGACTGGCGCTGTTGCTGGTCCGCAGCCTGTTGGGTCAGCGGCGCTTTAGCGAGGCGCGGGAGCAGTTGCTGGGGCTGGATCCGGATGATTCGGTTCAGGTCGCGGAGCGCTGGCTGCTGCTGGGGCACAGTTACAGTGCGCTGCGTCAGCTGGATCAGGCCGAGCAGGCCTACCGGCAGGCCGAAACGCTGGCGGCCACTACGGCCTCTGCTACCGAAATTGGCCTGAGTTTGGCGCGTTTGGCTCTGCTGCAACAGCATCCCGAGATCGCATTAGCACGGCTCAAGGCCACATTTGCGCACCCCAGGGCCTCTGCTGAGGCGCTGCTGATTATGGGTCAGGCATATCTGCAGCAACGCCAGGCGGCACTTGCACAGAAGGCATTTGACGATCTTTTATTGTTGCAGGCCGGGCACCCGGTGGCGCTTCTTGGCAGGGTTAAGGCGCTCTTGCTGGTGGATAATGAGGTTGATGCCCGGATCAGTCTGGATCAGCTGCTCAGTATCGCCCCCCTGTTTCCCGATGCGTTGCTGATCTCGGCGGTGCTGCACCTGAAGGCCGGCAACCCGCAGCAGGCCAAGGAGATTCTCGATCCCCTGAGTCAACAGCAGGGTCAGCAGGCCGATGTGCTGCACCTGACCGGTTATGCCAACCTGTTACTGGGTCACGAAGCACAGGCCTTGCAGCAGTTCTCTCGCAACCTGGTCACTCATCCCGACCACGATCCCTCGCGCCTGGCGCTGGCGCAGCTGTACGCCAAGCAGAACCAGTTTGATCAGGCGCAGAAAATCCTGACGCCTTTGCTGGAGAGGGACGCCATTGCTACCGAGACCCTGGCCCTGGCTGGCACGCTCAGTCTTAGGCAGGGGGATGCAGTCGCTGCGACCGAGTACTTTCAGCAGGCGCTGACGCAGAGCGAACGTTCTGAGCTATCACGGCCACTGGCGCTGTCAGAGCTACTTAGCGGCGACATCGATGCGGGGATCGCCCGGTTGGAGGGGTTAAGCCGCGACGATGCCAATCTGCAGACCGATACCCTGTTGTTGCGCGCGTATCTGCGTGCCCAGCAGCTAGAAAAAGCCCGTGAGTTGCTCACACAGAGGATCCAGAACCATCCCGATGACCGGGTTTATCGGTTGATGGCGGCCGCGCTGGAGCTGCAACTGAAGCAGTTCGTGGCTGCAAAGCAACATCTGCAGGCGGTGCTGCTGAAGGAGTCGCGCTCGCTACCAGCGCTGTTGGGGATGGCGTATCTGGCCTTGCAGCAGCAAGCGCCCAGAGAAGCAGAGGAGTGGTATCGGCAGGCCCAAGAGGCCGATCCTGATGACATCCGCCCGGTTCAGGGACAGATAGGTCTGGCGTTGACCGAGGGCCGGTCTAAGACCGCCGCTCAACAGGCCGCCAGGTTTTATCGCAACCAGCGTACCCGTAAGGATGCGGCGCAGTTGTATCTGTCGGTGTTGCAGCGTTTGGGGGACCGGGATCAGCTGCAGCTGCAGTTGCAAACGATGATCAAGGACCACCCGGATGAACCTTCCTTTAAACTGCAGCAGGCGGATCTGCACTTCTCGCAGGGAGAGACTGCGGTGGCGACGCGCCAGCTCGGGCAGTTAATCATCGAACATCCTGACTACATGCCTGCGCGGATCGCCAGAATCAAACTGCTGTTAGCGCAACAGCAGCCGCAAAAAGCACTCGATGCAAGCAACAACCTACCCGCCGCGGTGCTGGCCCTGCCGAGTGTGGCGCTGCTGCTCGGTGATGCCTACCAGCGCCTGAATCAGCCTGCTGCTATCGACCAGTACCTCAAGGCCTATCAGGTTAAGCCTGCGCCAGAGGTCGCTGTGCGTCTGGGGCGGGCTTACGCGACCCGCAACGGCGCCGATGCGGCGATTGAGTTTCTGCAGCAGCACCTGACCAAGCAGTCGCAAGATATCGCGGCCCGTGCACTGCTGGGCGGTTTGCAGCAGCAGCGGGGCAACAATACAGAGGCGATCCGGAGTTACCAGCAGGTGACTGCGGAGCAGCCCAAGCATACCCTGGCGTGGAATAATCTGGCCTGGCTGTACCAACAACAAAACGATCCTCGCGCGCTCGTGGCGGCTGAGCAGGCGCATAAACTGGCCCCGGACGCGGGCGCTGTGATCGATACGCTGGGCTGGATCTTGCTGCCGAGCGATCCGCAACGCGCACTGAGGTTGTTAGCAGAGGCCGCGCAACAGCTACCTGAGGATGCCGCGGTGCAGTACCACTATGCCGCCGCGCTGGCGAAAAATGCACGTCCTCAGGAGGCGCTGGTGCTGCTGCGCAGCCTGGAGCAGAAGGCCTTCGCGGATAAGCAAGAGGCGATGGCGCTGTTAAAAAAGTTGAAGGGCTAGCCGCCGGATGTGGTTTTGCGCGGGCGTTTGGGTTTGCTACTGCGGCTGGGTGCGCGCCGGCGTTTAGCCCCGGGGTCTGACTTAATTCCCGCCAAACCGGTTGGCAACGATTGTTTGGCTTGTTCGATCAGGCTCTGCAGGGTGCTAAGCAGCGGCTGCATAAATCCCTCGTAGTTGACTTGGCGCTGACAGATCGCCTCCAGCGTTGCCTCCCATTGCGCGGTCATATCGGGTGTGGTCGATTGCGCCGGAAGGCTATTAATCAGCCCTCGGCCGGCCTCGGTACTGCGGATCTGCTTGCCTTGGCGGACCAGAAATTTACGCCTGAACAGCAGTTCGATAATCCCCGCCCGGGTCGCCTCAGTGCCCAACCCATCGGTCTCTTTCAGCACTTTACGGATCTCAGCGTCTTCGACAAAGCGGGCGATACCGGTCATCGCCGCGAGCAGGGTGGCATCGCTGAAATAGGCCGGAGGCTGGGTCTGCTTCTCGCGCAATTCACCCTGGATGCAGTGCAGTTGCTGGCCCTGTTGCAGCGCCGGTAACTCGGAAGGGCGCTCGTCAGAATCGGTTGGCGCGGATCGCGTATCCTGCCCGGAAGGTGGCTGGCGTTTCGGCGGAAACAGCGCCTTCCAGCCCCGTTGCTGGATCTGGTGCGCCTTGGCGACAAAGCGCCCGCCCTCTATGTCGACCTCCAACTCGGTTTCGTAGTACTGGTACGGGGGGTAAAACTGGCACAGGTACTGGCGCGCGATCAGTGCGTAAAGCTGCTGCTCCTGGCGTCCCAGCTTGGACAGGTCAGTACGTTTTTGGGTCGGGATAAGCGCATGGTGAGCATCCACCTTAGCGTCGTTCCAGGCTTTGCTTTTTAGCGTCAGGTCGGCGTTTTGGGCCGCGCTCGTCAGCTCGGTTGTGTTAGCGACAATCGCGTTGACCACGGCCGTCGCCTGAGCATGGTGCTCAAGCGGCAGATAACGGCAATCCGAACGCGGGTAGGTGATCAGGGTATGGCGCTCGTACAGCACCTGGCAGCTATCCAGCACCTGCTGGGCGCTGAGGCCGTAGCGCTTGCCTGCATCAATCTGCAGTGCGGAAAGATTGTAGGGTAAGGGCGCTGACTGACGCTTGAGGGTCTTATCAACGCGGGTCACCTGGGCGGGTTTGGCGTGGACCCGTTGACGCACGTTTTCAGCCAGGGATCGGGAGAGCAACCGGCCCTCCTCATCCTGATAGCGGCGGCACGCCTCACTGGGCTGCCATTTGGCGTGAAACCGCTCGCCATCGGCGGTTTCGAGTTCGGCCCAGAGTTCATAAAAGGGTTTAGAGGTGAACTGCTCGATCGCCTGATCCCTGCGCACCACTAGTCCCAGCAGGGGCGTCTGCACCCGTCCGACCGAGAGCACGCCCTGATAGCCGACCTTGCGCCCTTGCAAGGTGTAAGCCCGGGTCAAGTTGATGCCGTAGAGCCAATCCGCCCGTGAGCGCGCCAGGGCCGACACCGACAGAGGCACGAACTCACGGTTGCTGCGCAGTTGTTGTAATGACCGCTTGATGGCGGCTGGGTTCAGGTCATTGACCAGCAGCCGTTGGGTCGTGCGCTGCTTTGCGGCGGGCACCTTGAGGTAGCCGATCACCTCATCGACCAGCAGTTGGCCTTCGCGATCGGGATCGCCGGCATGCACCAGTTGATCCGCCTGTTTGACCAACTTGCGCAGCACGCTGAGCTGTTTGCGGGTTTTCGGTTTTGGCTGCAGCTGCCACTGCGCGGGTACAATCGGCAGGTGCTCGAGTTGCCACTTTTTGAAGGCGGGATCGTAAACATCAGGCTCGGCTTGTTCCAGCAGATGACCGACGCACCAGCTGACGTAGTCACCGCCGCCCACCTGAATAAAACCGTCACCCGAGTTGTGCGGTTTGGGCAGCGCCGCTGCGATGGCGCGCCCCTGACTGGGCTTTTCAGCGATGTAGAGAATCATAATGGCCTGAAAACGTAGAGAACAGTGGATAGGAGGCTGACCGAGAATAGACTGACCTACTGCGAAATCCGATTCTCTTAAGATAGAAGGGGGCCAGATTCTCCGCTCATTTTTGTCAAATAGAACCACTATTCTTCGCAAATGACCGATTAATCTGACTCAAAATGCGTATCTCTCGCTACGATCGCTATTCTCGGTCAGCCTCCTAGGACCTTGGGTTGGGTCAAAGGTTCCGTCACCGCCTTCGGGTCTTGGGTTGAAGATCTCAGCGTGGCGTTTTTGGCCAGGACCCTAGTCGCAGGTTGCGGTATTGACTCGGCGAGATTCCCATTACTTTCTTGAATATACGGGAAAAATAATAAGCATCGTCGTAGCCGAGGGCGTAACCGATCTCATTGATGCTCTGGTTGCCGATGTCGAGTAGTTGGCAGGCGTGTTCGATCTTGAGGTTGATGAAATGATTGATAGCGCTGGTGCCAGTGAGCTCTTTATAGCGTTTGGCGAAATGGAATTTGGACAGGTTGACCTGGATCGCCAGCGTCTCCAGTTCTAAGGGCTCATGGATGTGGGCCTGCATATAGCTGTGTATCAGTTCAAGATCGAAGCCACCGCGGCGGCTCTCGGAGCTGCGCAATAGGGCTAAATAGCTGAGAATTTGGCGCAGTTGGTTAGCGGCATGGAGAAACGGCCGCAGCTGGTAACCACTCTGGCGCACCTGTAATAGATTTTCAAAGTCGGCGATCAGTTTTGCGTTCTGGCCGACCTCGATCACAGGATAGTCCGGTTCTAGCGGCAGGTTGGTGAAGAAGTTCCGTGCCATGCTACCGTCGAAATGGACCCAGTAGATGGTCCAGGGATCCTCATCATCGGCGGCATAAGCGTGCGCCAAACCGCGCGGTAGCAACAGCAGTTGGCCCCCTTTGAGGTAGCCGTGACGCGGACCTACGGTGAGCGAGCCGCGGCCCGCGATGCAATAGATCAACAGGTAGTCGTCATGGGATTCTCGCTCCATGGCGTGTCCCAGCGCCTGGACATAGTGCCCCATCCCCAGTGGATAGAGCTCGCAGGAGAGCGGGTGCTGATGGAGCCGATCCAGCAGCGACCGGGGGACGACGTAGCGAGCGCTGTTGGGTGGCAAGGGCCAGCTGGAAGGTTTGCTCATAGACGATAGTTTTACCCAGGGCGTAAATAACAAGATAGTCCATCATTGGGGCAATTTTATCAATCCTTCGGCTGTTTGCACTGTGCTTAAATCAGTTCAAGCTAAAAAAACAACCAAGGTGAAGTTCATGTCCAAGCCAGTCCCCCTGTTTATCGACGGTCAGTTTGTCCAGAGTCAAACCGACCAGTGGATCCCCGTGACCAATCCGGCCACCCAGGAAGTGATCGCCCAGGTGCCTTGTGCCACTGCGGCCGAGATGGATGCGGCTATCGCCAGTGCTGCCGCTGCGTTTGAGACTTGGAAAGAGACTCCCGTCTCCGATCGTGCCCGGCTGATGCTGCGTTATCAGGCGTTGCTAAAAGAGCATCACGACGAAATCGCGACCATCCTCTCCGAAGAGACCGGCAAGACCTTCGAAGATGCCAAAGGCGATGTGTTTCGCGGTATCGAGGTGGTTGAGCAGGCCTGCAACATCGCCAGCATGTCGATGGGTGAGACGGTCGAGAACGTTGCCCGTAAGATCGATGGTTACAGCATCACGCAGCCGTTGGGCGTCTGTGTCGGCATCACCCCGTTTAACTTCCCGGCGATGATTCCACTGTGGATGTTCCCGATGGCGATCGCTTGCGGTAACACTTTTATTCTTAAGCCCTCCGAGCAGGATCCTAACACCCCAACCCGTCTGGCGGAGCTGTTTGTCGAAGCCGGTGCCCCCGCAGGCGTGTTGCAGGTCGTTCACGGCGGTAAGGATCAGGTTAATACCCTGCTAACCCATCCTGTGACCCAGGCAATTTCGTTCGTGGGTTCCGTGGGTGTGGCAGAACATATCTACAAGACCGGCACCGATCATCTCAAGCGGGTTCAGGCGTTTGCCGGCGCCAAGAACCATATGGTGATCATGCCCGACGCGCAGAAGAATCACATGATCAGCAATCTGGTTGGTGCCTCTGTGGGGGCCGGTGGCCAGCGTTGCATGGCGATCTCGGTGGCGGTATTTGTCGGTGAATCGCGTAAGTGGATTCCAGAATTGAAAGAAGCGCTATCCAAGGTGCGTCCAGGTGCCTGGAATGATCCCGAAGCCGGTTATGGCCCGCAGATCAACCCACAAGCCAGGGATCGGGTGCTGGGCTTTATCGACGCTGGTAAGCGTGAAGGGGCGACCTGTGAGCTGGATGGTTCCAACTGCACCGTCGAAGGCTACCCCGACGGCAACTGGGTGGGACCGACGCTGTTTACTAACGTCACCACCGAGATGTCGATCTATCAGGAAGAGATCTTCGGCCCGGTACTGTGCTGCATCGAAGTGGGTACGTTAGAAGAGGCGATCGAGCTGGTTAACAACAACCCCTACGGTAACGGCACCTCGCTGTTCACCGCATCCGGCGCTGTGGCGCGTAAGTATCAGCACGAGATCAAGGTCGGTCAGGTCGGCATCAATATCCCGGTTCCGGTACCGCTCCCTTTCTTCTCCTTCACCGGCTGGCGCAAGTCGTTCTACGGCGATCAGCACGCCTACGGCAAGCAGGCGGTACGCTTCTACACCGAGACCAAGACCGTCACCGCGCGTTGGTTCGAGGACGATATTACCACTGGCTCGAACATGACTATCACGCTCAAGTAAGTTATTAATGATGGGGCGCCTTAATCAGGGATTCGAAATTAGGAATCAGAAATTAAGGTTAGCCCCGTTTTTTTAACGATTCTCGAACCGAATACCGAAGAGTACGCGTATGGATTTTAATCTGACTGAAGATCAGGTCGCTTTTGCCGATGCGGCCCGTGCCTTCTCCGAACAGGAGCTGGCGCCTCATGCTGCCGAGTGGGATCTGCATCACACCTTTCCCAAAGCGGTGATTCAAAAAGCCGGCGAGCTGGGTTTTTGCGGTATCTACACCCCCGAAGCTGCCGGTGGCATGGGGCTGTCCCGGCTCGACGCCCATGTCATTTTTGAACAGCTGTCCATGGGCTGTACCTCGACCACCGCCTTTATCACCATTCATAACATGGCCACCTGGATGATCGGCGAGTTCGGGAACGAACAGACCATCGAGCAGTGGTGCCCATCGTTGGTGCTGGGCGAGCAGCTGGCGTCTTACTGCCTGACGGAGCCCAATGCGGGTTCCGATGCCGCGTCTTTGAAAACCACCGCCCGACGCGAGGGTGATGAATATGTGCTCAATGGCAGCAAGTGTTTTATCTCCGGCGCCGGGGAGACCGATGTACTGGTGGTGATGGCGCGTACCGGCGTAGACGGCCCCAAAGGAATTTCCGCTTTTGCCATCGATGCGACCCTGGCCGGGATCAGCTACGGCCGTAAAGAGGACAAGATGGGCTGGAATAGCCAGCCGACCCGAACGATCACCTTCGAAGATGCGCGTATTCCAGCCAGCTGTCTGCTGGGGCAGGAGGGCGATGGCTTCAAGATCGCGATGAAGGGGCTTGATGGAGGCCGAATCAACATCGCTACCTGTTCCATCGGTACCGCTCAGCAGGCGCTGAACAGCGCAGCCGCCTACATGCAGGAGCGCAAACAGTTCGGTAAACAGCTGGCGCAGTTCCAGGGGTTGCAGTTCAAGCTGGCCGATATGGCCACTGAACTGGTCGCAGCGCGGCAGATGGTACGGCTGGCGGCGTTCAAGCTGGATAATAACGATCCGGATAAGACCACTTACTGTGCGATGGCCAAACGTTTCGCCACCGATGTCGGTTTCGAGGTCTGTAACGCCGCGCTGCAGATTCACGGCGGTAACGGTTACATCAAGGAGTACCCGCTGGAACGGCATGTGCGTGATACCCGCGTGCATCAGATCCTGGAAGGGACCAACGAAATTATGCGGGTGGTGATCGCCCGTCGGCTGCTGCTCGAAAATGCCGCCAGTGTGCTTTAACCCGTCGTGATCATCCGTGGTGATCACCCGTAGTAATGAACAAAGGACAGTTTAATGAGCGAAATGATTCTGGTTGAAAAACGCGGCCACACTGCGTTACTGACAATGAACAACCCACCGGCTAACACTTGGACCGAAGCGAGTCTGAAGGCGCTTAAGGCGACGGTCGAAGGCTTGAATGATGACAAAGATATCTATGCGTTGGTGATCACCGGGCAGGGCGAAAAATTCTTCTCCGCCGGTGCAGACTTGAATCTGTTTGCCGACGGTGACTTCGGTGTGGCGCGTAACATGTCTCGCGGCTTCGGTGAGGCGTTCGAGGCGCTGAGCCAGTTCCGCGGGGTCTCGATCGCAGCGATCAACGGTTTCGCTATGGGTGGTGGCCTGGAAGTGGCGCTGGCCTGCGACCTGCGGGTGGCGGAAGAGCAATCACAGATGGCGCTGCCGGAAGCCAAGGTCGGCTTGCTGCCCTGTGCCGGTGGTACTCAGAACCTGCTTAATCTGACCAGTATGGCCTGGGCCAAGCGGCTGATTCTTTGCGGTGAGCGAATCAAGGCGGCCAAAGCGTTGGAGATCGGCCTGATCGAAGAACTGGTCCCCCAGGGTGGCGCGCTGGCGAAGGCGCTGGAGATGGCAGAGGCCGTTGCACAGCAGAGCCCTTCCTCGGTAGCGGCTTGTAAAACGCTGATCCAGCTGGCGCATCAGCGTAATAACACCATCACCCTGCCGACCGAACGCGAATTTTTCGTGGATCTGTTCCATACCGAAGATCAGAAAGAGGGCGTTAACGCCTTTCTTGAAAAGCGTAAGCCCGAATGGAAAAACTGCTGATAGCCGGTGATTAAGGAGAAACGAATGAGCGCGGTTGTATTTACCGAACACCCCGCCGGCAACGGCAAAAAGATCATCCAGGCGACCTTTAACTCAGAGAAGAGCCTCAATGCGCTGACGCTGGAGATGATCCGGCTGCTGGCTCCCAAGCTGCCCGAGTGGCAGGCCGATCCCTCGGTCGCGGCGGTGATTCTCGATGGTGCCGGCGAGAAAGCCTTCTGCGCCGGAGGTGATATCGTCAACCTGTATAAGGGGATGGTGGGCGAAACGGCGGTTAAAGAGGGAGAGCCTGGCTTCTGTGAGACCTTCTTTATCGAAGAGTATCAACTCGATCACGCCATCCATTGCTTCAGCAAGCCGCTGATCGTCTGGGGCAGCGGTATCGTTATGGGCGGCGGCCTGGGCTTGATGGCCGGTGCCAACTACCGGGTGGTCACCGAGACCTCGCGGATCGCGATGCCCGAGGTGAGTATTGGTCTCTATCCCGATGTCGGCGGCACCTGGTTCTTGAATCGTATGCCCGGCCGTGTCGGTTTGTTCCTGGGCCTCACCGCCAGCGCCATGAATGCCGCCGACTGCCGCTATGTCGGCCTGGGTGACCGCTTTATTCAGAGCGACAAGCGCGCGCTGATGCTGGAGATGCTGCAAGGCGTGAACTGGGGCGAGGGTATTGAGGAGCTACACCACGGCGTTAATACCGTGCTGCGCACGCTAGAGCAGGACAGCTTGGCGATACAGCCCGAATCGCAGGTGTTAAAGCACTTCGACCAAATCAATGCGCTGATGGATCACTACGAATTGGCTGATATCGTTAAGGCTCTGCTGGCGCTGGAGACCGATGATCGCTGGCTGCAACGGGCTCAGGGAGCCATCAAAGGCGGTAGCCCGGCGGCGATGGCGATGATCTTCGCGCAGATCAAACGTGGCAAACACTTGTCGTTGAAAGAGGTGTTTCAGGCGGAGTTGGATCTGTCGGTCAACTGCTCTAAAGCGGGTGAGTTTGCCGAAGGCGTGCGCGCCCTGCTGATCGATAAAGATGGTAAGCCTGACTGGCGCTTCAAGTCTCTGGACGAGGTGGATGCGGCTTGGATCGATGCGCTGTTCGAAACGCCCTGGCCGCAGCAACATCCGCTGGCGGGTCTGTAAACCCTAGCCGACCAGTCAAGCCCAACAGGCTGCTAGTGGCAACGAGAGCAGGGGCTGATCCTGTTCTCAATCCTACAACAACAATCAAGGTGAACTCTATGTCAAAAATTGCATTTGTCGGTCTGGGAAATATGGGTGGGCCGATGGCCGCCAATCTGGTTAAAGGCGGCCATGAAGTGCATGTGTTCGACCTGTCCGAAGCGGCGCTCAAGCATGCTGTCGATGCTGGCGCGGTCTCGTCACCCAGCGCCTCCGTTGCGGTCGAAGGGGCTAACGTGCTGATCACCATGCTGCCTGCGGGGATACATGTGGAATCGGTACTGGTCTCACGCGATGCGCTGCTGGACAAGATTGGCAAGGATTGTCTGGTGATCGACTCCAGCACCATCGATGCCGACTCTGCCCGAAACCTGAGCAAGGCGGCGGCAGATCGCGGGATTGAATTTTTGGATGCGCCGGTATCCGGCGGTACGGCCGGTGCGGCAGCGGGCACGCTGGCGTTTATGGTCGGCGGCAGCGACAGCGCTTTTGCCAAGGCATTACCGATCCTGGAATGCATGGGTAAGAACATCTTCCACGCCGGGGGTGCCGGTGCCGGTCAAGTGGCTAAAGCCTGCAACAATATGCTGCTGGCGATCCATATGGCCGGAACGGTTGAAGCGCTGAATATGGGCATCAATAACGGTCTGGATCCCAAGGTGCTGTCCGAAATCATGCTCAAAAGCTCCGGTCGCAACTGGTCGCTGGAGGTCTACAACCCGGTTCCCGGGGTTCAGGACGGTGTGCCTGCATCGCGTAACTATAAAGGCGGCTTTATGACCGACCTGATGTGCAAGGACCTGGGCTTGGCGATGGATGCCAGCCAGACCAGTCGTTCGCCGGTACCGATGGGTTCTGCGGCACGTGGCCTGTTCAACCTGCACCAGGCGCAGGGTAACGGCTCGCTGGACTTCTCCAGTTTGTTGAAGCTTTATCAGCAGCGCTGATCGGATGATTGTCGGGGCGCTGTTGCCCGTATGACGTTTACAAGAGGGTATGTGCGATGTCTGACCAGGTTAAAGAACTGCTGCGCGACTATCCGGTTCGTCTGGAGCTGCCGGTGCTCTGGGGCAATATGGATGCCTTTGGGCATGTCAATAATCTGATCTATATGCGCTGGTTCGAGAGCGGGCGGATCGCCTATCTGGAAGCAATGGGCGCGATGGGGGCTGAGGCCGATCCCGCGCTGGCGGACATCGGCCCGATTCTTGGGCACACCGATTGCCGCTTTCGGATCCCGTTGGAGTACCCCGATACCATCACGGTCGGAGTGCGCGTCACCGAGATCGGTGAAGACCGCTTTAACATGGAACATAAAGTCGTCAGTCATCAGCATGCCAAGGTGGCGGCCGAAGGCAGCGGTCTGATCGTCTGCGTTGATTACAAACGTGGCGGCAAGGTGGCGATCCCGCAAGCCTGGCGCGAGGCGATTGCCCGGCTAGAAGGCTAGCAACCTGTTTGTCTGTCTGTTCTCGGTCAGGCTCCTAGGCAAAAGAATTGACACATAAAAATAAGAGGGAGTGCAGCATGGGTTATCAAGCTGAATATAACGAGTCAGTTAACGACAGGGATGCGTTCTGGGGACGCCAGGCCGATGCGATCGCCTGGTATAAAAAGCCCACCCAGATTCTGACCGAGGCCGATTATGGTTCGCACCGTTGGTTTGCCGATGGTGAGCTGAATACCTGTTACCTGGCGTTGGATGTGCATGTCGCCGAGGGCCGGGGTGAGCAGGTCGCGCTCTACTACGATTCGCCCGGTACCCAGACTAAGCGCGCCATCACCTATAACCAGTTGCTGGCGGAAGTGAAGCGTTTCGCCGGTGCCCTAAAATCCCGCGGGATCGAAAAGGGCGACCGGGTGGTGATCTACATGCCGATGGTCCCCGAAGCGGCGGTGGCGATGCTGGCCTGCGCCCGTCTGGGAGCGATCCACTCGGTGGTATTCGGTGGTTTTGCGCCCAATGAGTTGGCGATCCGGATCGACGATGCCGAGCCGAAGATGGTCATCACCTCGTCCTGTGGTATCGAATTTGACCGGGTGATCGAATACAAGCCGCTGGTCGATCAGGCGTTTGAGCTGTCCGCGCACAAGCCCGAGCATTGCGTGGTGCTGCAGCGGCCGATGGTCGAGGCGCCAATGACGCCAGGGCGTGACCTGGACTGGCAGGCGTTCCAGGAAGGGGTCGCCGATGCTGATTGCGTTCCGGTCGAATCCACCCACCCGCTGTACATTCTCTACACTTCCGGCACCACCGGTAAGCCCAAAGGGATCGTCCGTGACCACGGCAGCCACGCGGTAGCGTTGCTGTACGCGCTGCGTAATATCTACGGTATGAACGCCGGCGATGTCTGGTGGGGGGCATCCGATATCGGCTGGGTGGTCGGTCACAGCTTTATTGTGTATGGGCCGCTGCTGGGCGGTTGCAGTGCTATCTTTTACGAAGGAAAGCCGATCCGTAGCCCCGACGCCGGTGCCTTCTGGCGGGTGATCGAGGAGTATAAAGTCAACTCGATGTTCGCTGCCCCGACCGCTTTCCGCGCCATCCGTAAGGAGGATCCCGAGGGTGAATTGAGCAAGGCCTACGACCTCTCGAGTCTGCGCTGGTTGTTTGTGGCCGGTGAGAAATTGGATTCCTCCACCTACAGCTGGCTTGATGGTGTGCTCGGGGTACCGGTGATCGACCACTGGTGGCAGACTGAAACCGGCTGGCCGATGACCGCGCCATTGATGGGCGTGGAGCCGGTGCCGACCCGCTTGGGTTCTACCTGCGTGCCGGTGCCGGGATACGATATCCAGGTGGTCGATCAGGAGGGCAACGAATTGGGCCCGGACGAGCACGGTAATATCGTCGCCCGGCTGCCGATGCCACCTGGCGTTGCCCAGACTATCTGGCAAAACCCGCAGCGTTTTCAGGAGTCTTACTTAACCGTATTTCCCGGTTACTACCACACCGGTGACGGCGGCTTTAAGGACCAGGACGGCTACGTCTATATCACCGGGCGTACCGATGATGTGATCAACGTCTCCGGGCATCGGCTGAGTACCGGTGAAATGGAGGAGGTGATTGCGAAGAATTCAGCGGTTGCTGAATGTGCGGTGATCGCGGTTGCCGATGCGATGAAAGGCCATGTGCCAGTAGGTCTGGTGGTGCTTAAACAGGGGGTCGAAACCGCCGATGCCGAGATCGAGCAGCAGCTGGTGGCGATGATTCGTGCCGAAGTAGGACCCTTGGCCTGTTTCCGTAAGGCGATTGTGGTACAGCGCCTGCCCAAGACCCGCTCGGGTAAGATTCTGCGCGCCATCCTGCGTAAAATCGCCGATGCCGAGGAGTTTGCGCTGCCGTCGACCATCGATGATGAAACCATCCTGCCGGAAATTACCGAGACCATGACGGGTGCCGGGCTGGGCCGGTCGTAGTTCTGCTGGTGGTTTATGCTAAAAAGCGATGTGAATAGAAATTCACGTCGCTTTTTTTTGGCCAACTATTTTTGTTGCGTGTTGAAAGGAGATTGATTCGATGAATCACGACCGTTATCTGGATGATTTTAGCCTCGGCGAGCGTTTTGTGACCCCAGGCATTACCGTCACCGAGAGTGAAATTATTGATTTTGCGATGAAATACGATCCCCAGCCGTTCCATTTAGATGTCAATGCGGCGGCCGATTCACTTTACGGCGGCTTGATCGGCAGTGGTTTTCAGACCCTGTCACTGAGTTTTCGGCTGTTTATCCAGAGCGGTATGCTGGCTGCCTGCAGCATGGGCTCTCCCGGTATTGATGAGCTGCGCTGGTTAGCGCCGGTGCGGCCCGGCGATACTCTGCATACCGAGGTGGAGGTGCTGGAGGTTCGACCCTCTGCGTCGAAGCCGGATCGGGGCATACTGCGGCTGCAGTATGTGTCGATCAACCAGCATGGTGATCGGGTGCTAACCTATATCATCAATCACTTTGTCAAGCGACGGGCGGTGTGAACTATTAACCTGATGGACAAATAGGTTCCATACCTATTTGTCCATCTCCCCCTGAAATCTGCCGTAGTTGCGTGGAACTGATTGATTTTCAGGACTCGCATGGGGCTTCGATCCATATTGGCGCATTCTTGCGTCTCCCATTAACCCGCTGGTTGATAGTCAGTAGTTGCTCGCAAGCTGAAAATATTCACGTTATCCCACAACCGCGGCAGGTATCACGTATCTTCTTGACCTGGGTTATTTGTGCAATGCTAACGGCAGGTTAATATGGTCAATAAGTTAGTCGAGCCTTACAGCTTAATAAGCTGTTTGTAACGGGTTGTAAATGGACTTGTTTAAATGATCAAAGATCGAATAACAGACGCATGATCAACCCTAGCCGTTACCTTATAACTGCCATCCTCTCCTCGTTGATTGTTACGATCGTTTTCTCCTTCCTGTATCAGTACCGGGCGATCAATGATCTGAAGGCCGCGCGTCTGCAAACCGATCAGGCCATCAGCAATTATCTGCCTGAAGCGGTGTTTGCGCTGATTGAAACTCACCCGCGTGACGTCGGAGCGGCTTCTGCACCATCACAACGGCCGTTAATCAGAGTGCAGCAACAGCAGTTAGCGCTGAGCAGCAAGGGGCTGGATATTATTGCACTGGAGCTGCTGAGCCTGCAGCAAACCCCCATTCTGGTCGTTGGCGAGCGCCCGGATTGGGCTGCTTTGCAGGATCCGGCAGGGTTTGAGAAAGCGAAGCAGGGCACCAGCAGTTCCCGGTTGGTCTCATTGGGGTGGGTTGATTTTCTGGGCGCAGGCCTGGATGCACGGTATACCCATATCAGCCAAATTGGCCTGAGCCTTCCGGGTGAAAACGGGATTAACGCAGTGGTCGCGATCTACTCGGATCTGAGTGCTCAGGTTTGGCGTCTCTATCTGACGCAATTGATGTTGTCATTGTTACTGTTTTGCTGCCTTAACGGTCTGAATCTATTTCTACACCGCAGGCTCAAACAGGATAAAGGCAATGTACAACGGGTCATGGAAAAAGAGTCGAAAGCCCTGCGCAAGGCTGATTATGACCCCCTGACGGGTTTGCCGAACCGAGCCCTGCTTAATGACCGGTTAAAGCAGGCGGTGAGCCACTGTGAGCGCTTTCAGCACTCGGTCGTGGTTATGTTTCTCGATCTGGATGGGTTTAAGGCGGTTAACGATACGCTTGGCCATCACGTGGGTGACCAGTTGCTGAACATAGTCGCCAAGCGCCTCAAAGACAGTCTGCGTGAAGGCGACACCGTTGCTCGCCTGGGCGGTGATGAGTTTGTGGTGGTATTGCCGATGTTCGACAGCCGCTATACGGAACAGGCGTCCGAGGTTGCCCAGCGGATCCTTGAAAGCTTGGCTGCGCCGATGTCACTGCCGCAAAAAGAGCTTCAAGTGGGCTGCAGTATAGGCGTCAGTCGTTATCCGGACGATGGCAAAAACGCCAAGACTCTGTTGAAGAACGCGGACTCAGCGATGTACCAGGCGAAGGAGCAGGGGCGTAACAATGTCCAGTTTTACAGTCTCAAACCGGCCGGAAGCATGTCGGCCCCTGCCAATCTAAAGAGCAATCTGGAGCAATCGCTGCAGCGGCAGGAGTTTAAACTGCTGTTTCAGCCACAGCTGGATCTGAAAAGTGAAAAGATCGCCGGGGTCTCGGCGTTTCTCTATTGGTTTCATCCGAGAGCCGGGATGAATTTGGCAGAAAAGCTTTTACCTGCCGGGAAAAAGAACAGTCCAGCGCTAGGGGTTGGTCAATGGCTGTTGAATGAGGCCTGTCTTCAGCGCATGCGCTGGCAACAACAGGGGGTCGATTGCGGCCCGTTGACCGTCTACCTTAAAGCCAATCTGTTTGAGTTCGAAGCCATGGCGAGTTGCGTGAGTAATGCTCTCGACAGTAGCCAGCTGGATCCGCAATATCTGGAGCTGGAACTGACTGATTGTCTGTTAGATAGAGATCTGGACACCGCCATTTCTCTGCTTAATAGATTGCGATCTCTGGGGGTCGGCGTCTCTATTGATGGCGCTGAGTTTAGCCTTAACGCTATCCGTCAGTTACCGCTAAGCAGGGTGCGTATCGGCCATCGAACTATCAGCCAGGTCCTGAGCAGCGGAGCCGACTCGGTAGTTGTCCGGGCTATCATTGCGCTGGCGCACCAATTATCCCTTCCGGTTATTGCGGAGGGCGTGGATAGCCCCAAGCAGAAAGCTTATTTAGGTGCCAAGGGCTGTGATCATATTCAGGGGATCTGTACTAGCCCGCCACAGCCGAACCAGGAGTTGATAAAGCGGCTGCGCCATCGGCTTCATCTGGCGGATAATAGGGCTGCCGCTCTAGGTAGTTCGGTTGCGGAGCTACCCTGAGACTGCGCTAACGCCCTTTAAGCGTATTCAACTGATCAGCAGCGGGGGCTATTTACCCAGCTCGCTCGGGTCGATCACCACGCCGAGTGAGCGTTTATCGATCATGTTCTTGTCTTTGAAAATCTTGTAGCGAAAGGTCACTTTCTTACCTAGCTCGATCTCGAGCTCTTTGTCACCCGATAGGTAGCTATAGCTCTCCCCATCGATACTGAGCTGATGCATGTAGTAAGGAGGCATGCCGACCCATTCGTTGAACGGCCCCTCTGTTTGGACCGCTTCTAAAAGGCCTCTGCCGATCAGTTTGGGTGCCGGAGCTTTACCTCGACCGCGTTTAAAATTACCTGCCATAATATTTCTCGATTACGTATAAGGCACCGCTTGGATTCGATGCTGTTGACTATAGATTGATACGAAGAGTTGAGGCTGTTGCCATCATAAAAGAGTCACAGCAGGGGCTCGTTGGAGAGCCCATACCAGCCAGTGACCGCACTTTAGCAGACTAACAGGGGGGCTGTAAGTGATTATGTGGCTGCAATAGAATATGCTCAATCATCAATCGGCCTGCAATGGTTATAATTAGGGCTGTGTCTGTGCTCTTACTTAAGCGGGGAACCGGGTCCTATGATTCAAGATCTTAAGGGTGAAGAAACCTGGCGTCTGTTGCGTATCCTGGCTGAGTTTACCGAGGGCTACGATAAACTCTCCGATATCGGTTTTGCCGTCTCCGTGTTTGGTTCGGCGCGTATTCAGCCGGATTGTCCCTATTATAAACAGACCGTGGCGCTGTCCCGGCGCTTGGCTGAAGAGGGCTTTACCCTGATCACCGGCGGAGGCCCGGGGATTATGGAAGCGGGTAACAAGGGGGCTCATGAAGCCGGTGGGTTGTCGGTAGGATTGAATATTCAGCTGCCGATGGAGCAGCATCCTAACCCTTACCAGAATCGCTCACTTGAGTTCCGCTATTTCTTCGCCCGCAAGGCGATGTTTGTTAAATATTCGGTGGGCTATGTCTGTATGCCCGGCGGGTACGGGACGCTGGATGAGTTTTTTGAAGCACTGACGCTGATGCAAACACTGAAAATTTACCCGCTGCCGCTGATTCTGTTTGGCCGTGAGTTCTGGCAAGGATTGATCGACTGGCTCAAATCCGGACCGCTCAAGCATGGCCTGATCTCAGCCGAGGATCTGGATATTATTACCATTACCGATGATATCGACGAGGTGGTCGAGGCCATCTGTGCTCACCGGCAATGGAAGGAACAGCAGATCACATTGGCTCAAAACAGCCTCAACAAAGGCCCCTGAGTCACCGCGACGCAAACGGGCTATGCAGCCGTGCGCGGGCGAGCGACTCTGTATCTGTGCATGCCCTACCTTGAAAAACGCTGTAGGCGAGGTTGATGTGTGACTGGCGCATATCGACCCACAAGGGCGTGTCCTGAGCGTGTATATTTTGTATTATCTGCCCCCGTGCGACCCATCGTTGCTGCGCAGTCCAAGTACCCGAGGATGATCGGACCGGCAACGGATTAGGCGGCAGGATAGCGGTGATTGAGAGGATTAATGCACTTAGTCATATCTCTTGTTAATAACTCTTGTTAATAGCTCTTGTTAATAACTACAGACACTCATTTAGGAACTATGATCGATGGATTACGCTGATAGCGTGCAGGGTACTATCTCAACAGTCATCATCCGGTTTAACAAGTATCGACTGCCGCGCGTCTTGTCGATGAAGGAGCGAGTGCTCAACGGCGAACGATTGAGCGAGTTCGATCTTAATTATCTGGAGCGGGTGATTCGTGATATCCGCCATATCCGCCATATCTCTAAGAACCATCCGCGTTATCAGGCGCTGTTTGCGCAGGTGATAGGCCTCTACGCCGTAGTGACCGCTGCCGCGCTGGAAAATGAACGTTTGGCCAATCTGCCCTGAACCCTGCCCAGATTCAAGACGCTAGCACACCTCATTCGGCGTCAAGGCGGAGGCCGCATCGCTTGATAATCACTACAGATTCGTCCAGTTTCGCATTACAGCCACGTTGGGCTCGGTATAATCCTCCGCTTGAATTGCAGGAGATTGAACTATGAAGTTTGTTGGAGCCCATGTCAGTGCTTCCGGAGGGGTCGAGAACGCCCCCCTTAACGCTCACGCTATCGGTGCCAGAGCCTTTGCGCTGTTTACCAAAAACCAGCGTCGCTGGGATGCCAAGCCATTGACCGAGAAGAGTATTGAGGCGTTCAAGGCTAACTGTGAAAAATATGATTACCAGCCCGATCAGATTCTTCCGCACGACTCCTATCTAATCAATCTGGGCCATCCCGAGGCAGAGGCGCTGCAGCGGTCACGCAGCGCGTTTATCGACGAGCTACAGCGTTGTCAGCAGCTGGGACTGACTCGGCTTAACTTTCATCCGGGCAGTCACCTTAAGTTGCTGAGCGAGAGTGATTGCCTGGATCGGGTGGCCGAGTCGATCAACATCGCCCTGGATGCTACCGACGGAGTGACTGCGGTGATCGAAAATACCGCCGGCCAGGGCAGCAATCTGGGTTATCGATTTGAGCATCTGGCGCAGATTATCGACGGGGTGGAAGATAAAGCCCGTATCGGCGTTTGCCTCGATACCTGTCATACCTTCGTAGCCGGCTACGATCTAAGGGGGCTTGCGGCTTGTGAGCAGACCTTTGCCGAGTTCGAACAGGTTGTCGGTTTTAGCTACCTACGGGGGATGCATCTTAATGATGCCAAGGTCGATTTCGCCACCCGGGTCGATCGTCACCAGAGTCTGGGACAGGGCTTTATCGGTTGGGACTGTTTCGAGTTCATCATGCGTGATCCGCGCTTTAATGGCATTCCGATGGTGCTGGAAACCATCGATGATACCCTGTGGCCGGACGAGATTAAGGCGCTGTACCTGTTGCAACAGGCCGAATCAGAATGAGTTACTAGCCCGGGTTTTTCACAAAGGCGCTAAAACAAACCTGTAATACGGATGTTTACTAAACCTATACTTATATTAGAAACTCACACTTTGTTGCCGGAATTGCTGATCGATTTTCTGAACCCTCTGCCGTTGCATTTAGCCCGATCTCCCTTAAGCCTTGGAACCACCAAGGCCCTGCGGGAGATCGGACCAACTGCTTAGCCAGTGTGCCCAGAAATTTCGATCCCTTCATGAAATATCCGGGCTAGCAGAGGACGCTGGAGTCGCAGAATGTTGAAGACTACCCATGATAAGAATTGCAAGACCTGTACCTATTTCAAGGTGCACGGCATCGTTGAGACAGACCGCTTTGTGTTCTGTTCTAGAAAGAAAAGACACTCAGGGAAGTGCGGAGCAATCAAAAACGTCAAAGACTGGAATACAGTTTACTGCAATTATCACATTCTAAAAATTATCGAGGATAACGAAAAAGGCTACCTGCAAGCGTCAGCTTAAGGGATAAAAGCCGCTTCATTGAAACGGCTTTTAGGTAGCGGATGTACGTGCTGAAAACGGCTGCTGCGTTTTCGGCACTTCCCACACCCTTGTGAGTCGGCCTAAAATTGCTCCTGCCTTTCAGGCACTTCCCACATCCATGTGGGTCGTATGTCCCGAGAACCGTATGCCCCGAGAACCATGGATAGCGATCGGGGCGATAGCGGAGCAGCGGGATCAGTTATCCCAGCCTTCAACCCCTGACATATCAGGCAACTCGTGAGCGATACCTTTGTGGCAGTCAATACAGGTCTTCTCGCCGCTGGCCAGTGCACCTTCGTGCTCTTTAAAGCCGCGTGAGCCCTGCTCGGTGTAATCCATCGACTCCATGCTGTGACAGTTACGGCATTCGCGTGAATCGTTGGCCTTCATTCGCGCCCATTCGCGTGCTGCCATTACACCACGATGATTAAGAAACTTCTCCCGGGTATCGATAATGCCGGTGAGCTTGCCCCACACCTCTTTGCTGGCCTGGATCTTACGAATGATCTTGTAGACCCACTCCTTAGGCACGTGGCAGTCGGGGCAGGTTGCCCGCACACCGGATCGGTTGCTGTAGTGGACCGTCTCTTTCAGCTCGACGAAGACGTTGTCACGCATCTCATGGCAGCTGATACAGAACGTTTCCTGATTGGTTTTCGCCAGTGCAGTGTTGAAACCACCCCAGAAGATAACCCCCGCAATAAAGCCGCCCAGTAGAATCACGCCGAGAGCGGCTTTTGCTGGACTCGTTAAGACGCACCACATGCGGCTGATCGCGCCCGGTTGTTTTTCACTCATAGCTAATCCCTTCTTCAGTCATTGGGTAAATCGTCATCGCGATGACTTATTTAGCCAGATCGCTGGTGGACTGATAGGTGTTCTCAATCAGTGGCTTGGCATTGGCCTGCGGGACATGGCACTGCTGGCAGAAATAACGCCGTGGTGAGATATCCGCCAGAGCATGGCCATCGCGAGTATTGAAGTGGGTCAGGCTGACCTTAGTGGCTCCTGACTCCTTGTAGCGATCCCAGCTGTGGCACGACAGGCACTTGTTGCTGCGCAGGTCGACCTTATAGTTACGGATGTCATGAGGAATTACCGGCGGTTGCTGGACGTAGTTACGTTTGACCAGTATGTCGGAGTCGTTATTTTTGCGCATCTCCGTTGCCTTCTTGGTGACATCCAATTCTTGGACGCCACGCAATGACTCCAGTCCGCCGATGCCGGCGAACGCTGCGTAGGACAGCGATAAGCTACCCAGTGTTAAGGCCGCAGATAGGACCACGGTTGTTTTTTTCATGGGTGTTTCTCCATCCGGTTGGCAAAGCGACTGCCAAATTCAAATACGTTTACGGAACAAATATCGATACAACGACCACAGTTGGTGCAGTTGGGTGACAGGATCACCGGCCCTTGGAGTTCATCGGAGCCTGGGGCTTTACCTTTTAACGCGGGTTTGATGACCTGTGGCTCGGGGCACACTGCGTAACAGTCCATGCAGTCGTAACAGGCGTCACGATCGCTGGCGATGATGCGTAGCGGGCTGGTCTTGCCGATCAGGCTGTAACAGGCACCCATGGGGCAGAGGTGACCACACCAGCCGCGCGGCAACACGAACAGGTCGAACAGGAATATCCCAATAATCACTAGCCAGCCCATGCCCATGCCGAAGATCAGGCCGCGATGCAGCAGCGAGACCGGATTAACCAGCTCCCACACGATCGTGCCGGTGATCGCCGGTAACAGCAGTACCAGTGCCAGAATCCAGTAACGCAGTGAGCGCGATACAGGAACCCGACGCCGGATGCTTAGCTTGCGAGCGGCCCAGCCAGCCAGGTCTGTGACCGGGTTGACCGGACAGACCCAGCTGCAGAAGCTACGACCGCCGACCAGCCAGTAAAAACCGGCGACGATAGCGCTGCCGAGCAGCAGGCTGGTGATGGGTAGATGGCCACTGGCCAGCGTTTGCAGCAACACAAACGGATCGCTCAGCGGTACCGTCTCCAGCAGCAGGCTGCTACTGAGATTGCCCTTGAGCACCCAGTAGCCCGCCACCGGACTGGCCATAAAGAGTGCCAGGGTGACCAGTTGACTAATACGGCGAAGTACCAAGAAGCGGTACGCACCGATATAGCCTTTGGTGTTGACGGCATCCATCCCAACCTGCAGGGTCATAAGTTACCCTCCGGTCGGCGCTCAGGAAGCTTCAGCTGCTGCGGGATCAGCGATTCGCCCTGGTTGGCGCGTTTCTCTTCCCAGCCCAGCCGGTAGTGCTGCCCCAGCTGACCTTTAGCCAGCTTGAGCGGTACTACTTTAATGGCCGCTTGCTCCAGCACGCAGGCCGCCTCACACTTTCCGCAACCGGTACATTGGTCTGAATGCACGGTGGGCAGAAAACGCGCGTGGTGACCGGTACGGGTATTGCGCTCCATCTCCAATGTGATCGCCTGGTCAATCAGCGGACAGACGCGGTAACAGACGTCACAGCGCAATCCGAGAAAGTTGAGGCAGGTTTCCTGATCGATCAGCACTGCGAGTCCCATGCGGGCGTCATCGATATTGTCCAAAGTTTGATCCAGTGCTCCGCTGGGGCAGGCTGCCACACACGGAATGTCTTCACACATCTCACAGGGCACGTCGCGTGCGATAAAGTAAGGTGTGCCGTTGGCCACCGGATCCGTAATTTGGGCCAGTTTCAGGATGTCATACGGGCAGTCCTTAACGCAGAGTCCGCAGCGCAAACAGGCGCCGAGGAACTCCGCCTCAGGCAGGGCGCCGGGTGGGCGCAGCATTTCGGGCGCATGCGAGCGCGCATGAGTGGCCATCAGCCCCAATCCAACGCCCAGTACACCCATTCCGCACAAACCGCGCGCAGCATCGGTCAGGAATTGGCGCCGGTTGCGCCCCTTCTGTTCGATCTGCTTGTGGTTTGCCTGGCTCATATCGACACTCTGTTACTGGTTTGTAGATCAGGCTTTGACGATCTTGACTGCGCACTTCTTGTAGTCGGTTTCTTTCGACAACGGGTCGGTGGCATCAAGGGTGAGCTTGTTGACTAGACGGCTGGCGTCGAAGAAGGGGATAAACACCAAGCCTTCAGGTGGACGGTTGCGTCCGCGGGTCTCGACCCGAATCTTGATCTCACCGCGGCGTGATACCACCTTGGCTTCCTGGCCACGGCGCAGGCCTCGCTTCTTGGCATCTTCAGGATGCATAAACACCACCGCATCCGGAACCGCACGGTACAGTTCAGGAACCCGGCGGGTCATGGTGCCGGTATGCCAGTGCTCCAGTACTCGGCCGGTGGAGAGCCACAGGTCGTACTCTTCATCGGGTGATTCTGCAGCGGGCTCGAAGGGCAGGGCGAAAATCACCGCCTTACCATCGGGCTTGCCGTAGAACTTGAAATCATCGCCTTTACCGACGTAAGGGTCGTAGCCTTCACGGAAACGCCATAGGGTCTCTTTACCGTCGACGACCGGCCAGCGCAAACCGCGTGCCTGGTGGTACATGTCGAACGGCGCCAGGTCGTGGCCGTGACCGCGGCCGAACTCGGCGTACTCTTCGAACAGCCCCTTCTGGATATAGAAACCAAACTCCTTGGCCTCATCGTTATCAAAGCCTTCGGCTGTTTCACTGAGTGGGAACTGATCGACCTGGCCGTTGGCGAAGAGTACGTCGTACAAGGTCTTACCACGGTACTCGGGCTTCTTGGCGATCAGCTCCTCCGGCCAAACTTCCTCAACGGTGAACCGCTTAGAGAACTGTACTAGCTGCCACAGATCGGACTTGGCTCCACCGGGAGCGGAGACCTGCTGACGCCAGAACTGGGTGCGGCGCTCGGCGTTGCCGTAGGCACCCTCTTTCTCGACCCACATCGCGGTAGGTAACACCAGATCGGAAGCCTGGGCGGTGACGGTCGGGTAGGGATCGGAGCAGACGATAAAGTTGTCGGGATTACGGTAACCGGGATAGCCCTCCTCGTTCATGTTCGGACCGGCCTGCATGTTGTTGTTGCACATGGTCCAGTAGGCGTTGAGCTTGCCGTCCTTGAGCATCCGGCTTTGGAGCACCGCGTGGTAGCCCGGCTTGGCTGGAATCGCGCCTTCGGGAAGCTTCCAGATCTTCTCCGCCGTAGCGCGGTGCTTAGGATTCTTAACCACTAGATCAGCTGGCAGGCGGTGGGAGAAGGTACCCACTTCGCGTGCGGTACCGCAGGCCGAAGGTTGGCCGGTGAGGGAGAAGGGACCGGAACCGGGGGTGGAGATCTTACCGGTCAGCAGGTGCACGTTGTACATTAGGTTGTTGGCCCAGACACCACGAGTGTGCTGGTTGAAGCCCATGGTCCAGTAGGAGACCACCTTCTTGCTTGGATCAGCGTACAGTTTGGCCAGTTTTTCAAGTTTATCGATGGGGACGCCGGAGATCTCGTGGGCTTTCTCGACTGTGTATTCACTGACGAATTTGGCGAACGCGTCGAAGTCGATTGGAGTGGAAGCGCCTTTGTTGGGGTTCTTGGCCTTCTGCTGCAGCGGATGAGTCGGCCGCAGGCCATAACCGATGTCGGTGACACCTTCGCGGAAGTTGACGTGTTTTTTCAGAAACTGTTCGTTTACGTTGCCGCTCTGGATGATGTAGTTGGCGATGTAGTTGAGGATCGCCAGGTCACTTTGCGGATGGAAAATGATGTCGTTATCGGCCAGCTCGAAGCTGCGGTGCTTGAAAGTCGATAACACATGAACCTGCACGTCAGGATTGCTCAGGCGGCGATCGGTCAGGCGCGACCAGAGGATCGGGTGCATCTCCGCCATGTTGGAGCCCCAGAGCACGAAGGCGTCGGCATTTTCCAGGTCGTCGTAACAGCCCATCGGCTCGTCGATGCCGAAGGTGCGCATAAACCCGCCCACAGCCGAGGCCATGCAGTGACGGGCGTTAGGGTCGATATTGTTGGACAGGAAGCCCGCCTTCATCAGCTTGGAGGCGGCGTAACCTTCCCACACGGTCCACTGACCGGAGCCGAACATGCCGACCGCCGTGGGGCCTTTCTCTTTGATCACCTTCTTGAATTTTTCGGCCATGATATCGAAGGCCGCATCCCAGGAGATCGGGGTGAACTCGCCCTCTTTATCGTACTTGCCATCGGTCATCCGCAGCAGCGGCGTGGTCAGGCGGTCTTCACCGTACATAATCTTGGACAGGAAGTAGCCCTTGATGCAGTTCAGACCTTTGTTAACCGGTGCATCGGGATCGCCCTGGGTGGCGACCACGCGACCCTTTTGGGTGCCGACCAAAACACTGCAGCCGGTACCGCAAAAACGGCAGGGGGCTTTGTCCCAACGGATTTCAGAATCGCTGGATTTAGCCAGCAGGTTGGTTGCGGAGGCCGGAATGGACACCCCCGCCGCGACGGCCGTGGCAGCAATGGCATTGCTTTTCACGAACGCTCGTCTGGTTAACTTCATAGCGTTTCTCCTGCTAGTGTGCCGTCGCTTTCATCGTGGTGATAAACCAGTGAAGTCGATAGTACGCCGGGCATATTGTTGATTGTTTCAATAGTTTTAAGGGCGAATTTTTCACCGCCAAGCTCTTCGACGGTGACCACGAGGTTGCCCCCGTCACCCATGGCGTGAACTTCCACACCTTTGAGTTGATCCAGACTGGCGACGATTGCCGCGGTCTTGGCAGGAACCGTGCGTACCACCATACCGGTGATATCGAACTGCTCCTGGGTGTCTTGCAGTTGGGACTGGGATTGCATCAGTTATCAGTCTCTTGAGGTCTGGTGGCGGTTGAATGGGATGGTAAAGGGTGATTCAAATCGGGGTAAGCTGCGCGCTGTACGGAGATCGCCTGCGTCGGACAGACCGCGATGCAGGCACCGCAGCCGTTGCACAGGTCGCTGTTGAGTACCGGGGTTCCAACCCCGCCCGGTTGCATGGTTAACGAGATCGCTTCGGGCTCGCACTGTTCGACACAGCTGCGGCAGACCACCTGTTGCCGGGTGATGCAGCGCTCATTGATGGCTACTTTATGCGACCAGGGATCGGTATCTACAGGGTTAAAAACGGCTGCTGCACAGCTGGCAACGCAGTCGCCACAAAAAGTGCACTCACCCAGCTGGAAGTCGACTTCGGGAAAACCGCCCGAGCCTTTGATCAGGATCGCTTCGGGACACTGCTGGATGCAGTCGCCACAACGGCTGCAGTCTTGGATAAAGGCGGATTCAGCAACGCTCCAGGGTGGGCGTATCGGGAGGCGCTTGGCTCCGGTATCACCCCTTAGCCATTGGCGGCGGGAGGGGTTGAAGGCGATCTTTGACATTAGCGGTCTGTCCTGACTAATTGAGTATCGATCTCTGCGCCGAGTATTTAAAAACTAGTCTAAATTTACTAAATATCAATTTCGTTATCTGTTGTTGATATTGCTACGTTGTCATACACGTTAGTTGTATTGACGCGTTGTTGGATTCGACTCTACCCCCATAGAATCGCCTTGTATTTGACTTTCGTCAAGAACAGTACCAATGCGATGAGTAGGTTTATTTCAAGGATGTGAATTTAATGACAAGAATATGATTTTCAGTACAGATTGATTCGTAAGAGGGAGGGTGTTTTTTGATTTTCTTTTGTTTTTAAAAAAGAATTTTTATGTTTTTGGTCTAGATAAGAATTTATTGTTTACTTGGGGCGAATAATGGCGGCGCCAGAATTGACGCCGCACAGCGGTTGTTTACTGATGATCATAAAGTGATCAGCCGGTATTTCGCATCCCGGCAGAGATTCCGGTCATGGTGACCATCAGTGCCCGCTCGATGGTCTGATCGGGGCAGTTACGATCCCGTCGTAGCAGCTCCGCCTGCAGGTAGTGCAGCGGATCGATGTAGGGGTTACGGACCTGAATCGACTGCCGCAGCATCTCGTTATCGCTGAGCAGATGGCTGCTGTTTTTTAATGCCGGGATCAGCTGTTGTGCCTGGCGCAGCTGTTGGCGTAGGGCGCTGCCCAGAGGGCGCAGTTTGGGGTCGACCAGGTGCTGTTCGTAGTGACGGGCGATGGCCGGTTCTGCTTTGGCCAGGACCATCTCCAACATCTCGATATAGGCGCGGAAGAACGGCCACTCATGCAGCAGTTCGCGCAACAGCGGCTGTTGCTTTTGCTCGATCGCTTGCGCCAGCGCCAAACCGCTGCCGAGCCAAGCGGGTAGCATCAGCCGGGTCTGGGTCCAGGCAAAGATCCAGGGAATGGCGCGCAAGCTTTCAACCCCGCCATCCTGTTTACGTTTCGCGGGGCGACTCCCCAGCGGCAGTTTGGCCAGCTCCTGCTCGGGGGTTAACTGGCGGAAGTAGGGTACGAACTCGGGCGTTTGACGGATCACTTTGACATATTGGCGATGCGACTCTGCGGCCAGGCTGTCCATCAGTGCACACCATTCCGGCTTGGCAGTGACCGGGGGCACCAGGCTGGCTTCAAGCACAGCACCGGCATAAAGCTCCAGGTTGCGCACGGCGACCTCGGGCATGCCAAATTTATAGCGGATCATCTCCCCCTGCTCGGTGACCCTCAGGCTGGCATCGACCGAGCCCGGTGGTTGCGACAGAATAGCGGTATGGCTGGGACCGCCGCCACGACCGACGGTGCCGCCACGGCCGTGGAACAGCGTCAGGTCCACACCGTGCCGCTGGCACAGGCTTGCCAGTGCTTCCTGAGCGCGATACTGAGCCCAGGTTGCTGCCAGGGCGCCCGCATCCTTGGAGGAATCGGAGTAGCCGATCATCACCTCCTGATGGCCCGCACAATAGTCCCGGTACCAGTCGAGCTGCAGCAGGGTATCGATGCAGGCGGGTGCGTTGTCGAGATCCGCCAGGGTCTCGAACAGCGGGGCGATGCGGATGTTATAACCACTGCCGCTCTCTTTCAGGAGCAGCGCGACGGCCAGTACATCAGACGCCTGCGATGCCATCGAAATCACATAGCTGCCCAGTGATTGGCGGTCGTGACGGCTAATAACGGCACAGGTATCGAGAACTTCCTGAGCCTCAGCGCTAGGCTGCCAGTGCCTGGGTAAGAGCGGTCGTTTGCTGCTGAGCTCTTGCAGCAGATAGGTTTGCTTCTGTGCTTCCGTCCAGTCGCTGTAGCAACCCAGGCCATAATAATCGGTGAGTTCGTCGAGTACCTGGGTATGGCGCTCGGCATTCTGGCGGATATCCAGTCGAACCAGACTGAGACCGAAACAGGCGATACGGCGCAAGGTGTTTTTGAGGCAACCCTCGGCGATCAGTTCCATGTTGCATTGACGCAATGAGCGATCGCAGAGCAACAGCGGTTGCAGCAGCTCGGCGTCCTCCATATAGCCGCCCTCGGGGGCGTGCCAGCCCTGATCGATGCAGGTTTTGGCCCAGTCACGGGTGACATTTAATTTTTGCCGCACCTGGCGTAACAGCTCCCGATAGGGTTCGCTGCTGGGGCCGGTCTGCGCCAGCAGTTCGGCGCTGGCGCGACTCATCGACAACTCATGGAGCAGGTTGGAGATATCGCCCAGGAGCAGGTCGGCCGCCATCCAGCGCGCCAGCAGCAGTACCTCTTCGGTAACCTTGGCAGTGACGTTGGGGTTGCCATCACGATCGCCCCCCATCCATGAACAGAATCGAATTGGCGCCGCCGTGTACGGGAGTTGCTGGCCACTAACGCGTTTCAATTCGCGATCAAAGTGACGCAGGAAGGTAGGAATGGCTTCCCAGAGCGAGTTTTCGATCACCGCGAAGCCCCATTTTGCCTCATCGACCGGGGAGGGGCGTTCGCTGCGAATCTCGTTGGTGTGCCAGGCTTCGCTGATCAGTTGCTGCAGGCGTTCGCTGAGGTCGGTGGTGCGAGAGCTCAGCGGGTGCTCATGGTCCAGTTGTTCAAGCAGTTCCGCCATGGTTTCATATTTTTGAATAAAAGTACGGCGGTTGACCTCGGTGGGGTGTGCGGTCAGAACAAGGTCAATCTGCAGCGCTGCGGCCTTGCTGGCCAGGTGTTGCGGATCGATACCCGCTTCGATGATCTCATCGAATACCTGGTTCAGCGCCTGAGGGTCAGGTTTGGAAACCACCAGTGAATTACGACGACGAACCCGGTGGTACTCCTCGGCCAGGTTGGCCAGGTTTAAAAAATGTCCAAATGCCCGTGCCATCGGCACCAGTTCTGATGGCTCCAGCTGCTGTAGGGCGTTGACCAGCTCGGCGGTATCGACCTCGCCCCGGCGCGCGGCCTTGGACAGGCGGATAATCGCTTCTAGCTTGTCGAGAAAGGGCTGTCCCTGATCGGTACTGATCGCTTGACCGAGTAACTTGCCCAGTCGGCGGACATCATTGCGCAGTGGAGCCTGGAGATCCGTCATAGTGGTACCTGTTCCCTGAGTGTGGTTATTGCTCTTTGTCCCTGTAGCCTTGCTTCATCTCGGCGCTGATCACATTAAACAGCGGCTTGAGCAAGATGTTGATCTGCTTGATCACGAGGTTAACGTCCATTTTATAGGGGATACGTTTGCCCCGGTGCTCGATGGCGCCGCCCACCGGGTGCAACTTACCCCCCAGCTTGCAGAAATGCTTAGCCAGGGAGGGCTCGGTCAGGATATACAGGGTTTCGATGTTGTTGAGGCGGGCCATCTCCAGCAGGCCCATATACAGTCCGATGGGGATGTAGGGGAACCGGGGTTGCTTATGGGTGCCGTAATCAGCATCGGTAATGTTCACCGGGAGTCCCTGGTCGCTAGGGCGGCGTCTGTACTTAGGGTGTATAGCGAGTCGCGAAACTTCGGCAATGGCGCTTCGGTGCTGCTGGTCGGCGTTGGGCTCGCCCGGGTTCAGCACCTCCGCGCAGGTGAGCTGGAAAGGCAGTAGTTCAGCGGGGGTGTTCGGGTTGGGCAGTATCATCCGGACACAGCCGACGTACTCGTCGTTATTGACGTTTTGCAACAGGCAGTGGTGTGACTGGGCGTCAAAGTGGTCTGTTTCCATGCCCGTGGCGTTGATGGGTTCCCATTTGAGTTCGCGGCAATAGACCTCATGGCGGAGACGGAAGGCCTGTTGCCGCAGTTCGGGCGTCAACGCCGGAAGGACACGGAAATAATTCTGAAACTGTTTATGGATGCGGGTGTAGTCGAGCATCCTGTTAAACTGTTCGAGCAGTGACATTGGGCGGTCTCGGCTGGCTCTTAACGTAGCGTTAAGTTTGGTTTACTCTGCCCTATCTTTCCATAGAGAGAGGGTGAAACTGCGCGTTGATGGCGGATTTAGTGCCATTCGCTTCACTCTCTGTGATTGATCGCTGTCATCGTCCCATGGTGTTAGCTAATTATCCAGTGATTGGGCCAGCTCATAGCCGTTCTGAATGCAGTCGGCGACTGAGATGCCATCACGCCAGTTGGCGCGAAGATGGATCCCCTGCAGCGGCGCCAAGGCATTGTCGATCGCGTCCAGGCGCTGCAGATGTCCGAGTTGGTATTGCGGAATCGCTTGCGGCCAGCGGCTGATCTCGACCAGATCCGGTGCGCCCTCGATACCCAGTACCGGGGTGATATCACGCAGCACCCGGCTGAGTAGCTCAGCATCGTCGACTGTAGCAGCTTCCGGGTTGAGGCCGCCACCGATAAAACAGGTCAACAGGTGGTGAGCATCGGGAGCCCGGTGGGGGAAAATACTGGAGGGGAATAGCACCCCGAGGGTTTCGACGCCGGTGCAGCGTGGGATAAGAAAACCGAAGCCGTCCAGCGGATGGCGCACCTGGGAGTGCTTGAACCCTAACGATACAGAGGCGACTGTGGGGTATTCGATCGGCTCTAGCAGCGCTTTCAGGTCGGCGATATGCGGACTCAGCAGCTCGGCGCAGGCGTTAGCGGGCAGAGTCATAATCACCTCGTCGGCTTGCCATTGCTGGCTGTCATTTCCCGCCTGCCAGCGACCGTCGTCAAGTGGCTGAAGTTGGGTCACCTGAACTCCGGTGTGTAACTCGGCGGCGAGTTTTTCGGCCAGGGTGTCAGTCAGATATTGCATACCGTCATCGAACGAGATCATCCCGCCGGAGGGGCCTGCGCCACCGCGGTGTTTATGAAACAGGGTCTTGACGATGGTGCCGATGATCATCGAGCGATAGTCGCGCTCCAAGGCGTATACTTTTGAGGTGGCAGCGCGGGCTGACAGCTTATCCGGATCCCCGGCATAGACCCCTGAAATAAAAGGGTTGATGGCATAATCCAGAAACTCTTTACCCAATCTGCGTTCGACAAACTGGGCCACCGACTCCTCTTCAGGGGCACGGCCGATAAAAGGTTCGAGTAGCAGTCGCCACTTGCCAGCGGCTTTGAATAGCGGGGTGCGTATAAACGCGGCGGGACTCATCGGCAGCGGGTGTATCTGGTTATCACGAAGGATAAAACGTTTGTGGCTGGCCGAGTTGGCTTGAGTCGGCTCAAGTCCAAGGCTGTCGAAGAGTATTTTTAACGCCGGACGATTGTTGAGGGTTGAGTTGGGGCCGCGTTCGATCAGGTAGCCATCACGCTTGAGGGTGCGCATATTACCGCCCGCCTGATTCCTGGTTTCGAGCAGTGTCACCTGGTGGCCCTGTTGTTTTAGGAACCATGCAGTGGTCAGGCCGGAGATGCCTGCACCCAGAATTAAATATGAACGGCTCATGAAGTCCTCAGTGTTAATAATCAATAAATGCGCTAACTATAAACATCGCGGCTATTTATTCAATCGCTGGGATACAAACAAAGCGAGCGGTTGGTTCTGAGGCAGCAATCCGGCTATAGTTGAGCGAAGTTGTAAAGGGTGTGCTGATGTCTCTGCTCAAGCCAATATTTAGCCGATCGGATATAGAGCTGCTCCAGCGTGAGCGGGCTTTTGATGGCTTTTTCAAACTGGATCGGCTGCGCTTACGCCATCGTCGTTTCGAAGGTGGCTGGACTGAGCCGTTGCAGCGCGAGCTGTTTATCCGCGATGATGCGGTCGCCGTGCTGCCTTATGATCCGGTCACCGATAGCCTGTTGCTGATCGAGCAATTTCGGGTCGGGGCACTGCTTGATGAGCGCAGCCCCTGGCTGCTGGAGCTGGTAGCGGGAATTGTCGAGCCGGGCGAGTCGGTAACCGACGTCGCCTACCGTGAAGCGGAGGAGGAAGCAGGCGCGCAGATACTGGCGCTGGAATCGATCTGTAAGTATCACGTCAGCCCCGGCGGGAGTCAGGAGGTGATTCATCTATTCTGTGGCCTGATCAACGCCGAGGGCTTGGGTGGGCTGCATGGTCTGGCGCATGAAGGTGAGGATATTCGTGCCATGGTGATGCCGCGGCAGCAAGCGTACCAAGCGCTGGTCGAGGGGCAGATTAATAATGCCGGGACGATCATGGCGCTGCAGTGGCTGGAGCTTAATCACCTTAAATTGCGCCAGCAATGGCAATCGCTGCGGGTTACGGCCGCGACGGAGGAGGGATGATGATGGCGGTCAAGAAACGTTATGTTCCCGATCTCAGCGCGCAGATGGCCTGCGCAGAATCTAACTACCATAAATTAATGCGCTTGCTGCCGGATTTTGACGTCGTTGATCTGCGTCAGTTTCAAATTAGCTGGCAGCAGCACCGGGCTCAAATTGAGATGCGGGTTGAAGAGCGCTTCGCCTACACCAGCACGCTACGCATTGAGCAGCGCTATCAGGATCACAGCTGGGTACAGATGCCGGCGCTGATCGTGCGGCTCTACCACGATGCGCGGATGGCAGAGGTTGTTTGTCGTAAACAGCGCCGGCAGTTGCGCGGCAGTTACCGTTATCCTAATGAGCAGATGCATCATCCGGATGAAAAGGCGCAGTTGAATCGCTATCTGGGCGAGTGGTTGAATCAGTGTCTGGCGCATGGCCACACCAACGAGTTGCTGGCGCAGGCGTGAGCAGTCTCCCGGTATCCCTTGGCGTCGACCCTGGACGTCCGTGCAAATTGATCCAGCTGAGCGATCTGCACCTGCCAGCACTGCGCCAGCAGCAATATTGCGAACGCGATGTGGAGCAGCAGTTGCTGCGCGTGCTGGCCCATATAGAGCAGCATCATCCGGATCTGGATGGATTATTATTGAGCGGTGATCTGATCCATCAAGGCCACAGCGATGCCTACCGGCGTCTGGCCGGTTATCTCAGTCGCTTCGATAAACCTTGGTATTGGATCGCAGGGAATCATGATTCGCACGCGGCGATGCGGCGCATCCGCCCCGATCAGCCGGTGAGTTTGTGTTGCAACGGGTGGCGTATCCTGCTGCTGGATAGTACATCGGCAGCCGATGGCCTGGGTTCGGGTTCGTTGCCAGACAGCGAGCTGCAGCGGCTGCAGGGTCAGCTGCAGAGCGCGCAGGAGGCGGGGGAGGCGTTGGTGCTGGTGTTGCACCATCATCCGGTGCCGGTGCAGAGTCGGTGGCAGGATCAGATTATGCTGGGTAATGCCGAGCGCTTGTGGCAGCTGCTCGACCGCTACCGGGTACCGATTACCCTGCTGTTCGGGCATGTGCATCAGGTGTGGGAAATGAGCCGGGAGCACGTCAGGCTACTCAGCTGTCCCTCGACGGCCGTGCAGTATGTGCGCGGCCAAGCAGAATTACGGATCGAAACCGAGGGTGATGCGGCCTTGCCGGGCTACCGCTGGTTAATTCTTGAGCCTGCTGCTGCGCTGGATCAAACAAACCTCAATAAGTGTTGGCCGCGGTCCGCTGTGGAGCGGGTCCGTCTTGATTAAGCGCTTATCGATAGGGTATTTTCCCTTATCTGTGTAACAATCTGCTCCCCCGTTCCCGTGCGATAGCGCTAAGGCTTTTATGACTACGCCCCTGTACCTCTATATCCATGGCTTTAACAGCTCACCGCAATCTTATAAAGTGCGGCAGCTGCAACAGTGGTTGAGTGGTCTGGATCAGGCGGAACGGCTGCAGGTGCCCTGCCTGCCGTACCAGCCTGCGGATGCGATTGCGCTGCTTGAGCGGTTGGTGCGGCAACAGGCCGCACGCCCGTTGGTGCTGCTGGGGAGTTCACTGGGTGGTTTTTATGCGACCTGGCTGACGGAGCAGTTTGGTGCCCGGCAGTCGATCCGTTCGGTATTGATTAATCCCTCTGTCCGCCCTTTTGATCTGCTGGATGTCTGGCTGGGCGAGAACGAGAACATCTATACCCATGAGCGTTATCTGTTGACCCGGGAGCATCTGCAACAGCTAAAAGCGTTAGACTGTCCGCAGTTACAGGACCCTAGCCGCTACCTGCTGTTGACCCAAACCGGTGATGAGGTACTGGATTACCGTCAAGCGGTTGAGAAATACCACCAGGCGCCCCAAGTTGTGACCCCGGGAGGGGAGCATGGTTTTGCCAATTTTGAATCTTACTGGCCGCGTATATTTCAGTTCGCTGGGGATAGCGAGTTGCAGCGGTTAGCCGAATCCTATGTTAGAGATCTCTGCAGTTGACGATGAATACGACCTATAACGCCGACGCTATCGAGGTCCTGAGTGGCCTCGACCCGGTCCGAAAACGCCCGGGCATGTACACCGAAACAGACCGTCCCAATCACTTGGCGCAGGAGGTGCTGGATAATTCAGTTGATGAGGCGCTGGCTGGTCACGCCAATCAGATTGATGTCGTCCTGAATGCGGATAACTCGCTGTCGATCAGTGATAACGGCCGCGGTATGCCGGTGGATATCCACCCGGAGCACGGTATCAGTGGTGTCGAGCTGATCCTTACCCGGCTGCATGCGGGGGCCAAATTTTCCAACAACAGCTACCAGTTTTCGGGTGGTCTGCACGGGGTCGGGGTTTCTGTGGTGAATGCCCTGTCGAAACTGCTCGAGGTGCTGATCAAACGGGATGGCAAGCTGTACCGAATCGGTTTTGCCGATGGTGACAAGGTCTCCGAGCTGGAGGTGATCGATACGGTCGGTAAGCGCAACACCGGTACCGAGGTGCGCTTTCTTGCCGATCCCAAATATTTCGATACGGCTAAATATTCGGTCAGCCATCTGCGCCATATCCTGCGCGCCAAGGCGGTGCTCTGTCCAGGCCTGAAGGTGAGTTTTACTGACCTGAGCAGCAAGGAGAAGAGTAAAGAGAGCTGGTGCTATGAAGATGGCCTGGTCGATTACCTGACCGGTGCCACGCAATTGTTTGAGACCCTGCCGCAGCAACCTTTTTTTGGCACCCTGACCGGCGAACTGGAGGCCTGCGAGTGGGCGGTGCAGTGGCTACCCGAGGGGGGGGATACCACCGCCGAGAGCTACGTTAACCTGATCCCGACCTCTCAGGGAGGGACCCATGTCAACGGCTTTCGTACCGGACTGCTCGAAGCGATTCGCGAATTTTGTGAATTCCGCAACCTGTTGCCACGCGGGCTTAAGCTGACCGCCGAGGATATCTGGGAGCGCTGTTGTTATGTCCTGTCGGTAAAGATGCAGGACCCGCAGTTCTCCGGCCAGACCAAAGAGCGCTTGTCCTCGCGCCAGGTGGCCGCTTTCGTCAGCGGTACCGTCAAGGATGCCTTCGGTCTCTGGCTCAATAAACACACCGACCAAGGCCAGTTGTTGGTTGAATTAGCGATCAGTAATGCCCAGAAACGGATGCGCCTGAGCAAGAAGGTGACGCGTAAACGGGTCACCGCCGGACCCGCGCTACCGGGTAAACTGGCCGACTGTTCCGGTACCGATGCGCTCAAATCCGAGTTGTTTCTGGTGGAAGGCGACTCGGCCGGTGGGTCGGCCAAACAGGCCCGCGACCGTGAGTACCAGGCGGTGATGCCGCTGCGGGGGAAAATCCTCAACACCTGGGAGGTTGAATCCGGCGATATTCTGGCCTCGCAGGAGGTCCACGACATCTCGGTGGCGATCGGGGTTGATCCGGGCATCGAGAAGTTTGATAGCTTACGCTACGGCAAAATCTGCATCCTGGCTGATGCTGACTCCGATGGTTTGCATATCGCCACGCTGCTGTGTGCGTTGTTTGTTCGCCATTTCAAACCGCTGGTGACGGCGGGGCATGTGTATGTGGCGATGCCGCCGCTGTATCGGATCGATATCGGCAAAGAGGTGTTTTACGCCCTCGATGAGGCGGAGAAAACCGGGATTCTGGACCGGATTCAGGCTGAAAACAGACGCGGTAAGGTCAATGTGCAGCGATTTAAGGGGTTGGGTGAGATGAATCCGTTGCAGTTGCGTGAAACCACGATGGCGCGCGATACCCGGCGCCTGGTGCAGCTGGGTATTGATGATGATGAGGGTACCTTCGAGATGATGGATATGCTCCTGGCTAAAAAACGCTCAGGTGACCGTAAGAGCTGGTTGCAGAGTAAGGGCAATCTGGCCGAAGTATAACCCCACATTTATCATCATTTAATAAGCATATGCAGGGAGGCCAGCGATGGCATTGGTCAACTACAGTAAGCTGCGTGTTCTGATTATCGAGGATTTCGCCATTTTCAGTTCGGCCTTGCGAGGCATGTTGGTGCAGTATGGCATACAGGAGATTGAGATCGCGATATCGGGTGAAAAAGCGCTGCCGCTGATGACCGGTAATGCGTTCGATATCGTGCTCTCGGATTACAACCTCGGCGAAGGCCGCAACGGTAACGACCTGTTGGAAGAGGCGAAACAGAATAAGTTACTTAAAAGTGACTGTGTCTACATCATGATCACCGCGGAAAATGCCGCCGAGATGGTGATGGGGGCCCTGGAGTACCAGCCCGATGAATACCTGACTAAGCCTTTTACCAAGGAGGTTTTACACGCCCGGCTGGAACGCCTACTGACGCGCCGTGAGGCGTTGTTACCGATCTACCGGGCGATCGATAAAGGTAACTTGATTGAGGCGGTTAAACAGTGCGATAGCTTGATGCCAATGAATCCGCGTTATAACAGCTACCTGCTTAAACTCAAAAGCGAGCTGTTGATCGAGCAAGGTGATTACACCGGTTGCCGGGATATTTGCCAACAGATTCTGATGCTTAAATTTATCCCTTGGGCGCAGTTAGGCCTGGGGAAAACTTTTTACTATCAGCAACAGTATGACAAGGCGGAAAAAGCGTTCCGACAACTACTCAGCGTTAATAGCGGCTATGTGCATGCTTGGGATTGGCTGGCACGTTGCCAGGAGAAAACGGAAGATCTGCAGGGCGCACAGGAGTCGCTGGCGGCAGCGGTCAAGATTTCGCCGATCAGTGTCTCGCGGCAATCAATGCTAGGCCAGTTGGCGCTGAAGAATGGTGATCTGGAGCAGGCAGAGCGGGCGCTGCAGCGTAGCGTTAAAGTCGGTAAGTTCTCGGTAAATCGGAGTCCGGATAACTATCTGCAGTTGGCGGACGTTATCAGCCAGCGGGTGGAGGGCGTTGATGCCATCAAGGCTAAACGGATGGAGCGAAAAGCGCTGGCAGCCATGGATGAGCTGCGGAGCATGTACCGCGGTGATGGCAAGATCGCATTGGCGTCGCGGCTGGCCGAAAAACAGCTGTATCAGGCACAGGGTAATGAGTCTGAAGCCGCGCATGCATTAATGCTGGCATTTGATCTGTGTAAAAAGGATAAGCAGGGGGATATTGCCGACGCGTTTAAGGAGCAGTTGATCGAGCAGCTGGAACAATCAGGTCAGGCAGATTTTGCGGCCGAGCTGGTGGGGCAGATGCAGAGTGGTGAATCGCAGCGCAACAGCGAGGCGGCAGCGTTGTACAGTAACGGCGACATTGCCAAGGCGCTGGTGGTGCTGGAGCTCGCGATAGAGGAGAATCCGCGTAGCTTTGCGATCAACCTCAACCTAGCGCAAGTAGCGATGCACCATATGGTTCAGTCAGGTATCGATGCCGAGCTGATGCGCGAGGTGGGTATGGCGTTGAGTCGGGTCGAATCCTTACCCGCAGAGAGTAAGCGTTTTAAGGTTTACCAGGATCTGAAAGCACGGTTCCAGAAATTGCAGCTCAAGCAACAAGGATAAGACTATGGTGGCTAAGGTTCAGCTCGATTTCTCGACCCTGCTTGCGTCGGCAGTTCACGATATGAAAAATTCAATCGGCTTGCTGATGCATCAGATCAATCAGCTACCGATTCAGACGGGTGATCAGCCGCTTGATACGGGGCAGTTGCAGTTTGAAGCGACGCGCTTAAATAACTACCTGATTCAGCTGTTGACCCTGTATAAGTGTGAACAGGATCAGTACCCCATTCAGTTGGATGAGTACTATCTGGATGAGTTTGTAGAGGATCTGGTGTTGATGAATCAGCCGATTCTGCAGCCCTGGGGAATCAGCATAGAGCAGCAGGTCACGGCGGATCTGTGCTGGAGTTTCGATCGTAATCTGCTGGCGGGGGTGCTGTGTAATATCTTCACCAATGTGATCCGCTACGCCAAATCCCGGGTGCGGATCGAATGTATCCAAGATCAGGGGATGCTGCGGATCCGGATCGAGGATGATGGCCCGGGCTACCCTGAGAAGATGCTTGGCGAGCTGAGTGAGCAGCCGATGGGGGTCGATTTTGTCAGCGGCAGTACCGGTCTGGGATTGTATTTCTCGGTTCAGGTGGCTGCATTGCATCAGTGGCAAGGTCAGCGTGGGCGGGTGCTGCTTAGCAATGGCAGCAGCCTGGGTGGTGGTTGCTTCGAGCTGCTCCTGCCTGGACCTCTTTAAGCACTCAATTGTTAAGTGCTCAATTGCTTAAGCGGCCAATTATTTAAGTACCCCATTGTTTAAGTACCCTATTGTTTAAGTACTTAATCTAGTCACCCGGTTTTATAACTCACAAAATAGTCACAGAGACAGACGTAACTTATGTCAGAAAGTGTTCAGATTGATGAGGGCGTCGAACGCCAATCGATGAAGGAGTATACCGAGAAGGCCTACCTGGACTACTCGATGTACGTCATTCTTGACCGGGCGTTACCCCATATCGGTGACGGTCTTAAGCCGGTACAACGGCGGATTGTCTATGCTATGTCGGAGTTGGCGCTCAAGGCCGGGGCTAAGTTTAAGAAGTCCGCCCGCACCGTCGGCGATGTGCTGGGTAAGTTTCATCCTCACGGCGACAGCGCCTGTTACGAGGCGATGGTGTTGATGGCGCAACCGTTCTCCTACCGCTATCCGCTGGTTGATGGACAGGGTAACTGGGGTTCGGCGGATGATCCTAAATCTTTTGCCGCGATGCGTTATACCGAATCGCGCCTGACCGCCTACAGCTCACTGCTGCTGAACGAGTTGGGGCAGGGCACGGTGGAGTGGGGGCCCAACTTTGATGGTACTTTGAGCGAGCCTCTGACCCTGCCTGCCCAGGTGCCTAATGTGTTGCTCAATGGCGGAACCGGTATCGCGGTGGGCATGGCCACCGATATTCCCGCCCACAACCTGCGCGAAGTCGTGGGCGCCTGTCTGCACCTGTTGGATAATCCGCAGGCCGATGTCGATGAGCTTTGCGAGCACATTCCGGGGCCGGATTTTCCCACCGAGGCGGAGATTATCACCCCGCCGGAGGAGCTGCGTAAGTTGTATCACAGCGGTCGGGGTTCGGTACGGATGCGTGCGGTGTACTGCATGGAAGAGGGTGATGTGATCATCACCGCGCTGCCGCATCAGGTCTCCGGGGCCAAGGTGCTGGAGCAGATTGCGGCGCAGATGCAGGCCAAGAAACTGCCGATGGTGTCTGATCTGCGCGATGAGTCCGATCATGAAAACCCGACCCGGCTGGTGATTATCCCTCGCTCCAACCGGGTTGATGTCGAGCAGATGATGGCGCACCTGTTTGCCAGCACCGATCTGGAGCGTAGCTATCGGGTTAATTTCAACATGATTGGTGTCGATGGTCGGCCCCAGGTCAAGAACCTGCGCCAGATCCTGACAGAGTGGCTCCAGTACCGTACCGATACCGTGACCCGGCGGCTCCAGTATCGGCTGCAAAAGGTGCTGGATCGGTTGCATATTCTCGACGGTTTACTGGTGGCCTTTCTTAATATCGACGAGGTTATCGAGATCATCAGGTCTGAAGAGAAGCCCAAACGGGTGCTGATGGAGCGCTTTGCTATCAGCGATATCCAGGCCGAAGCGATCCTCGAATTGAAATTGCGCCATCTGGCCAAACTCGAAGAGATGCGCATTCGCGGCGAGCAGGACGAGCTGAATAAAGAGCGACTGAAACTGGAGAAACTGCTGGGCTCAAAAGCCGCGCTGCGCAAACTGATCAAGCAGGAGCTGAACGCGGCGGTCGAGCAGTTTGGTGATGATCGCCGTTCACCGATCAGACTCCGGGCCGAAGCCAAGGCGTTCAGCGAGGTTGATCTGTTGGGTTCAGATCCGATGACGGTGGTGTTGTCGAATCAAGGCTGGGTCAGGGCGGCTAAAGGCTTCGATGTCGATGCCGGTGCGCTCAGCTACAAAGCCGGAGATGGCTACAAACTATCCGCGCCGGGGCGGATGAACCAATCGGCGGTGTTTGTCGATTCCAAAGGCCGCGGCTATTCGTTGCCGGTACATACCCTGCCTTCAGCCCGGGGGCAGGGCGAACCCTTGAGCGGACGCTTGTCGATACCCAGTGATGTCAGTATTGATGCATTATTGATAGCGGCACCCGAGCAATATTTCTTACTGGCAGCCGACAGTGGTTACGGTTTTGTGTGCAGATTTGAGGATCTGCTGGGTAAAAACAAGGCAGGCAAGGCGGTGCTGAGCCTGTCTAAAGGCAGTCAGGTGATGCCGCCGCAAGCTGTCAGCCAGGACCCTGGGCAGCTGCTGGCTGCGGTCAGTAACGAAGGCCGGTTGTTGGTCTTCCAGGTAGCGGATCTGCCCAAGCTGGCGCGTGGCAAAGGCAATAAAATTATTAATATCCCCAGTGCAAAAGTCGCCACACGCGAGGAGTTCGTGGTCGCAGTTCAGGTGCTGGATGCAGCCGCCAGTCTGACGATTCATGCGGGTAAACGGCATCTGACCCTGAGACCGTCCGATCTTGAGCATTATCGCGGTGAGCGCGGGCGTCGGGGCAATAAATTACCCCGGGGTTTCCAGCGGGTCGAACGTCTGGCGAGCGATTCACTACCGAGTGATTCCGTACAGAGTGAGTCGGATACAGATGCAGATGCAGAGCAGGGCGCTCGTTGAGCGGCTATCGGAGCCCTGTCGATAGCGGATCAGGCGCGTGAGCCAAGCCCAGAGCTTTGAGCCGGTGATACGTACCGGGGCTCGGGTGTTGATCTTGGGGTCGATGCCGGGCCAGCGCTCTCTTGATCAGCAGCAGTACTATGCCCATCCCAGGAACAGCTTTTGGTCGATCATGGCCGAGCTGTTCGGTTTTTCGACTGCGCTGGCTTATCCTGAGCGCTTGCTGGCGTTACAGGACCAGGGTGTTGCTTTGTGGGATGCGCTGGCCTGCTGCGAACGTCCTGGCAGTCTGGACTCGGCGATCGTTGAGACGAGTATTCAGGCGAACGACTTTGCGGCGTTGTTTTTGCGTTATTCGACTCTGGAGGCGGTCTTTTTTAATGGCGCTAAGTCAGAGCAAAGCTATCGAAAATATGTCATACCGACCTTGGAAGCGATCGCGCAGCCCCGGTTGTTGCAGCGTTTACCCTCGACCAGTCCCGCTCATGCCGGTCTCAGCTATGCACAGAAGTTGCAGCAATGGCAGCAGGTAAAGCGGGCATTAAGGTCTTAGTTTGAGTTTTGCAGTTGTTGCTGAGATGGGTCTAGACAGAGGGGAGGGGTGTCGCTGTGGTGATTTATATAGGGGCTATATAGAGGGCTATATAAAGCCACAGCGATAGTTTAGCGGTTAAGCCGATATTTTTTGCAGCGGGGTGGGTCTGACTCCGGTGCGGCAGCCGTAAACCCCAACTTCACCCTTCCAGCGCATCCAGGTGATGAATTCGGATAGCGTTTGCAGTTTTTTGGCAAAACCCGAGGGTTGCTCATCCATACCCTGATCAAAGGCGCCCAGTGCCTGCAGATCACGGGCGATACGTCGGTCATCGGCAGCGATTCCAGTATAAACTCGATTGTTCATGGTTGGCATTCCTCTGTGTTTAAGCTGAGAGGGCCAGTATAGATCCATATTGTGCATCGCACAAATTGTTTTCTACTTTAGTCTAGGGTGGCGGTATCCCTAAAGGGGCTGTGGATCTATGTTCGCGCAGTATTCGCGGGTCCGCTGCTATAAAAAACAATCGCAACCTAGCCGCAAAAGGTGAGATGTTTATCCGCTCTGCTTCAGGAAGTGCAGGGCCTGACGGTCGATCAGGGTCTGATAGTCATCATTCAGGGCGGAGAGTAGATAGGTGTTGTCGTCGAATTTTCGGTATTTGGCGCTGCCGAGCAGGCGCTCATGGAGTGCCGGGACCTGGTACAGTGCTTCGTGGGTAATCAGGTCGTTGTCTTGGATCTGGTCGCTTAACAGGAGCGCATCCTCAGCCAGTGCGTCGAAGTCGCTGGTCGGCCCGCACAGCAGTACCAGCTTCATATTCAGTGCCGGGGAGAAGCTACGGATCGCCTGGGCATTGATGCCGCGGTAGAGTGCGTTGAACAGCTGGGCGGCGCAGAGTGCGTTGATGCCATGGCACTGGTCGTGCGGTAACGGTGAGAATTTAACGTACCAGTTGCCGAGTGCATCTTCGTCGAAACCGCCCTTGTAGAGTCTGGCTACCTGCTCCAGTGCTTTGCGATAACGGACCAGTAATTGTTCGCGTTCGCTTCGGGTCAGGGTGTCGCTGCCACCCACATGATGGTTGATATAAAACAGATAGCCCTGTGTCGCGTGGTCGTTGTCCGCTGTCTGTAGTTGTTGATCTGGTTGTTGATCTGGTTGTTGATCTAGTTGTTGATCTAGTTGTTGCTCTGGTTGCTGTTCTGGCTCGGGAGTCGTCGCGGCTTGGTCGTGATTCTGGCTGGGATCCAGTGTTGTCGCTGCTGGATTGTCAGGGCTCGCGCTGGGTCCCGGTTTTTGCCCGGCGAGTGTCAGCGCGGTGCTGTCGGAGTCGGCTGCCGGGTTGGCGGTGTGCTCTGAGGGGGCGGGGGCGTCAGAGGTTTCGGCGGCAGGCATGGCGAGCGGTTCTGCAAAGCGCTGATTCAACAACTGCGCGATCAGGCCGAATTGGTCATGGCGCTGCGGGTCGAGAGGCGCGATCGGGGTGTCGGTGCATATCTGCTGCGTCGCCGCGAGCAGCGCGTTGAGGGGGCGGCTCAGGTGGAGGCTGAGCAGTAAGGTCATCGCCAGCAGTAGCAAAATCGTGACAGCGGCCATGGCCAGGGTTAGCGGTAGAGTCAGTGTGTAGGCGTCCGTTCCCGGGTTGAGATGAATGCGAATCGAGCCTAATTCAGTCTGTTCGCTGAGGATCGGCTGTTCCAGAAACAGCGCTGAGGGCAGGCCGGACTGGGCCAGGCTGTTGCCCTTGGGGTCGAAAACTTCAGCGCCGCTGATCTGGGTTAGCGTGGTGAGCTGTTGCAGGTTGATCGATAGGCTCAATTCATCGCCAGCCAGGATTAATGCTGCTGAGCTGGCAGCCGTTTGCTGGCTGATCGCGTTTCCCAGAGTTTTAAGCTGTTGCTCGGTGAGGTGGCGCTGATCCGCTTGGAAAGCGCCGCTCAGGAGTATTAATGCGAGTAGCAACGTTGATGTCACGGATAGCCACAACTTGGTTGTAAGGGTGACGCGTTGCAGCAGCTTGGCGGGTGTGGATGTGGGTGCGGGTACGGTACAGATGTCCATGGCGGTAATCGAATTCCTTTGCTGCCTAATCGGCCATCATACCAATTCGTCAGGGGGCGGTGTAGCCACAGAATAGCTTTTGAGAGACAAAGCGGGGTAGAAACGGGAATTTGCCAAGCATGGAGTTTGCCAGTCGGGTTATAATGCTGACAATGTGCCCTCAGGGCCTGTCGCAAGAATCAAGAATTAGAGAAGTATGATGGATGTTAAGCACTATATGGCTCAGCTCGGGGTCCAGGCCCGCAGCGCTGGCGCTCAGCTAGCTCGGGCGAATACCGGGACCAAGAACGCCGCCTTATTGGCAATGGCGAAGGCGATCGATAGCGCCCGAAATGCCTTGTTGGACGCTAATCGCATCGACCTCGATAATGGTCGCACTGGCGGTCTGGATGCGGCCATGCTGGATCGATTGGCGCTGACCCCGGAGCGGATCGACAGCATGATCGAAGGCTTGCGCCAGGTCGCGGCGCTACCCGATCCGATCGGCGGTATCACCGATATGAGCTTTATGCCATCGGGAATCCAGGTGGGCAAGATGCGGGTTCCACTCGGTGTGATCGGGATTATTTATGAGTCGCGCCCCAATGTCACTGCCGAGGCGGCCAGTCTGTGTTTGAAATCGGGTAACGCTACCATTTTACGCGGTGGTTCCGAGGCGATTCACTCGAACCGGGCGATCGCGGCCTGTATTCGCGATGGTTTGGTTGCCGCAGGTTTGCCAGAGGCGGCCGTACAGGTGGTTGAGACCACCGATCGCGAGGCGGTCGGTGAGTTGATCACGATGTCCGAGTTTGTCGACGTCATTGTGCCTCGCGGCGGCAAGGGGTTGATCGAACGGGTCAGTCGTGACGCCCGGGTCGCGGTGATTAAACACCTGGATGGGATCTGTCACGTTTACATTGACGCCGAAGCCGACCCGAAGAAGGCGCTGGATATTGCGATCAATGCCAAGACCCATCGCTATGGCACCTGCAATACTATGGAAACGCTACTGGTTAACCAGCAGGTGGCCGATAGTCTGTTGCCGGTACTGGCCCTGGCCTATGCAGAGAAAGGGGTTGAGTTGCGTGGTTGCGCTCAGACCTGCGCGATTGTTCAGGGTATCAACGCGGCTACCGAAGCCGATTGGAGTACCGAATATCTGGCACCGGTGCTGGCGGTGAAGGTGGTCGCCTCAATGGATGCTGCCATCGCGCATATCAACAAGTACGGTTCGCACCATACCGACGCCATCGTGACCGAGAGCTACAGCCTGGGCCGGCGCTTTCTCACGGAAGTGGATTCCAGTTCGGTGATGATCAATGCATCGACCCGCTTTGCCGATGGTTTTGAGTATGGCTTAGGGGCTGAGATCGGTATCTCTACCGATAAGATTCATGCCCGGGGACCGGTCGGGTTGGAAGGCCTGACCTCGCAGAAGTATATCGTTCTGGGTGATGGCCATATCCGTCAATAACAAGGTTACACCGAGCAGCATCCGCCCCCCTGCGGTGGCGATGCTGGGCGGCACTTTCGATCCTATCCATCATGGTCACCTGCGGTTGGCGCTGGAGTTGCGCGATCGGCTCGGATTTGATCAGGTCCGATTGCTGCCCTGTGCGCAGCCGGTACATCGTGAGTCACCTGGCTGTAGTGCGTTGCAGCGGCTGGAGATGGTTGAGCTGGCGGTGGGTGACGAGTCGGGGCTATGGGTGGATGATCGGGAGGTGCGCGCCGATCGGCCCTCGTACAGTTTCGCGACCTTGCAGTCTCTGCGTGCTGAGCTCGGCGACAGCGCCAGCCTGACCCTGGTGATGGGTACCGATGCGTTCCTGCATCTGGATAGTTGGCACCGCTGGCAGGAGCTGCTGCAGCTGTGTCACATTTTGGTGGTGGTGCGGCCGGGCTGGCATCTGCCGGAACAGCACCGGATGAAACATTGGCTCGAGCAACACCGGATCGAGCAGGTTCAACAGCTAAAACAACAGCCAGCGGGTTCGGTATTGCTGCAACAGCTGGCTTCTCTGGAGATCTCAGCCACTGCGATCCGGCAACAGATCGGTGCCGGTCAGTCTCCGCGTTTTTTATTACCCGACGTTGTCTGGAGTCATATACGCCAGCAGGGTCTTTATTTGTCACCAGCGAGTGATTATGCAAACTCAAACTAAAACTGAGCAACTGAAAACCATGCAAACAGAACAATTGATCGAACTGGTACAAGCGACCCTGGACAATATTAAGGCCCGGGATATCGTCGTACTGGATGTTCGTGGCAAGAGCAGCGTTACCGACTATATGGTCATCGCCAGCGGTTCATCTAACCGTCACGTTAAATCTGCAGCGGAGAGTGTTGCCGTCGAGGCCAAAAAGGTAGAAGTTGTGCCGTTAGGGATCGAAGGTTTGGAAACGGGTGAATGGGCGTTGATCGATCTGGTGGATGTGGTGGTACACGTGATGCAACCGCATATCCGTGATCTGTACGATCTGGAAGGGCTGTGGGGTCCCGATGCCGTGCCGACTGAGGACGCGGGCAAGAAAACCGGCGAACCCAATCGGGGCTAGCCCGGATGAAGATCCGATTGATCTGTGTCGGTACCAAGATGCCAGGCTGGGTCGAGACTGGCTATCACGAATATGCCAAACGTTTGCCTGCCGAGATTGTGCTGGAACTGCGCGAGTTGCCGCTGGGTCATCGGGGTAAGGGGGCCGATCTACGCCGTGCGATCAGCAGTGAAGGCGATGCGATGCTGGCAGCGATCCCTAAAGGTGATCGGGTCATTGCGTTAGACGTGCTGGGCAAGGCGCTCAGCACCGAGCAGCTGTCGCAGCAGCTCGCTGGCTGGCAGATGGACGGTCATAATCTGTCACTGTTGGTTGGTGGCCCGGATGGTCTGGATCCTCGCTGCCTGGCGTTGGCTGACCGGCGCTGGTCACTGTCGAACCTGACCCTGCCACATCCACTGGTGCGGGTGTTGTTGTCTGAGCAGCTCTACCGCGCTTGGACGATCTTACAGGGGCACCCCTATCATAAGTGAAGCGCCAGCTCGCTCGGCAGCTTCTGGTCTTGTTAGCCCTTAATACCGTGTTAGTGCTTAATAGAGTGTTAGTGCTTAATAAAGTGTCGTTGCTGTATGCGTAAACCGGTTGCCCTCAAAGATCATCAACGCGAACGCCGTTCCTTTCAGTTTCGGGCGCTACTGGCGTTTGTGCTGGTGCTGCTGCTGATGGCCGCGTTGGTGAGTCGGCTGGTATACCTGCAGGTCAGCGAGCATGAACGCTACCGCTCGCTGTCAGATCGTAATCGCATTCAGCTGCAAGCGGTGCCTCCCAATAGAGGGCTGATCTATGACACTAACGGAGTGCTGTTAGCCGAAAACCGGCCCAGTCCAACGCTCAGTCTGGTGAAAGAGCGGATCGCCGATCTGGACGCCACTATTGCAGAGCTGGCGACGCTGGTTACCATCAGCGAACGAGATATTGAAGGTTTTGAACGCCGTCAGAAACAGCGTCGCAGGCCTTACGAGGCCGTGCCGCTGCGGTTTCGACTGAATGAAGAGGAGATCGCCCGGGTTGCCGTTAACTTTCATCGCCTGCCCGGGGTGCAGATCGATGCTGAGTTGATCCGTCATTATCCGCAGGGTACCTCGCTGGTCCATGCGCTCGGGTATGTGGGGCGCATTAATCAACAAGAGTTGAAGAGGCTTGATGAGCAGAATTATAACGGTACCAACTATATCGGTAAGCTGGGTGTAGAAAAGTTCTACGAGGCTCAGCTGCACGGTACGGTGGGGGTGCAGCAGGTCGAAGCCAATGCGCGGGGGCAGGTGCTACAGGTTTTGTCGCGGCAGGATCCGACCCCGGGTCGGGATCTGTCCCTCTATCTAGACCTGCAGTTACAGCGCGCCGCGGAACAGGCGCTGGGTGAGTCGCGTGGTGCGGTGGTGGCGCTTGACCCGAAGACCGGTGGGATTCTGGCTCTAGTCAGTACCCCCGGTTACGACCCGAATGCCTTTGTGTCGGGAATCAGTAGTCGAGACTATAAAGCGTTGCAGCAGGATGAAGATCTGCCGCTGTTTAATCGGGCGCTACGAGGCCGTTACCCACCCGCGTCGACGATCAAGCCTATTCTCGGTCTGGCCGCTATCGATAGCGGTACGATCGGCTTGGGGCACAAGGTCTGGGATCCAGGTTGGTATCAGCTCACTAAGGGCGGGCGTTTTTATCGCGATTGGAAGCGCCAGGGGCACGGTCGGGTCGGTTTACGAAAGGCGATTGCCGAATCCTGTGATGTGTTTTTTTATGATGTGGGTGACCGAATGGGGATCGACCCGATGTCGGATTATTTGGGGCGATTCGGATTCGGCAAGGAAACCAGCCTCGATCTGCCCGAAGCGCATGGGGCCTTTTTACCCTCGCGGGCGTGGAAAAAGGCGGATCGCGGTAGCTCCTGGTTTGCGGGTGATTCGCTGAATCTGAGTATAGGGCAGGGTTTTTTTGTATCGACCCCGCTGCAGTTAGCGACAGCGACGATGGTGATTGCCAATCGTGGCACATGGATCAATCCGCGGATGCTTAAATCGATGGCGGGACAGGATGCCCAGGGGCTTGAATTTACCCTTGAGGTGCCTGAAAGAAAGCGCATGGATCCGGTGGCGCTCAAACGTGATAGTTATTGGGATTTCATCATCCGCTCGATGGAGGAGGTGATGCACGGTGCGCACGGTACGGCGCGCCGAAGTGGTGCTGGAAGTTCTTATCGGATCGCGGGTAAAACCGGTACCGCACAGGTACTGGGGATCAAGCAGGATGAGCGTTATGATGCTGCAAAGCTGGCAGAGAAACACCGTGACCATGGGTTGTTTGTGGGGTTTGCGCCGATTGATAACCCGCGGATTGTCATCGCGGTGGTGGTTGAAAACGGTGGGGGAGGCAGCAGTGCTGCCGCGCCGGTAGCGCGTCAGGTGCTGGACAGTTATCTACTCCGAGAAAGCGCCTCCGTGGTCTCGGTTCAAGGGGAGGGTCAGCCGTGAATGTCCAGGATTTCCAGCGGACCATGCCCGAAGCGCAAGTCTTTTTCAGTCGCGGCCGCAGCTGGTGGTCGTATACCCACCTGGATGCGACCTTGCTGCTGCTGTTGCTGGCTCTGGCGGGGTATGGCTTATTTATTTTTTACAGCGCATCCGGCCAGAGTATGCCAGCGGTTCAGCGGCAGTTGGTGCGTTACGGTGTCGCCTTTGGGTTGATGCTGGTAATCGCCTGTACCCCGCCGCGGCTGTTTCGGCGCTGGGCACCCTGGTTGTTTGTTGCTGGGGTGCTAACCCTGATCGCCGTGATACTGGTGGGGGTTGGCGCTAAGGGGGCACAGCGCTGGCTGCAGTTGCCTGGGCTGCCCCGGTTTCAGCCGTCCGAGTTGATGAAGCTGATTGTGCCGATGACCCTGGCCTGGTACTTTGCCGAGAAGCCGTTGCCGCCAAGTCTGTCGCATGCGTTCAAAGTGCTGGTCATTATGCTGATACCGACGCTGCTGATCGCCAAGCAACCGGACTTGGGAACAGCGCTATTGATTGCATCGAGCGGCATTTTTGTGTTGTTGTTATCGGGTCTGTTCTGGCGCTATATTATGGCTGCGATGGCACTGGCCGGCGCTTGCGTGCCTCTGGTGTGGATGCTGATGCGCGATTATCAGAAACAACGGGTGCTGACCTTTCTTAACCCGGAGAGTGATCCGCTCGGTTCCGGCTGGAATATTATTCAATCCAAGACCGCTATTGGCTCGGGTGGGATTAATGGCAAGGGCTGGCTTAACGGCACCCAGTCGCAGCTCGATTTCCTGCCCGAGAGCCATACCGACTTTATTATCGCGGTGCTGGCCGAGGAGCTGGGGCTTGTCGGCGTGTTGCTGTTGCTGGCGATCTACCTGTGTATTATCGCCCGGGGGCTGTATATCGCCAGCCAGGTGCAGGATACGTTCGGACGCCTGTTAGCTGGCAGTATTACGCTCACGTTTTTCGTCTATGTGTTTGTTAATATAGGGATGGTTAGCGGTATTTTACCCGTCGTGGGGGTGCCCTTGCCGCTGGTGAGTTATGGCGGGACCTCGATTGTGACATTGCTGGCCGGGTTTGGTCTTATTATGTCCATTCACAGCCATCGTACGATGGTTACCCGGTAACAATTTACGAGGGTGCTTGAGGCGACGAAATTGAACCTCGGCTGCGATCAGAGGACTAACTCTGAACCCTATTATCATCAGAGAGGAATTTAGATGTTATTAGTCCCATGGATGCGTGCCGTCGCGGGCGGATTGTTGCTACTCCCCGCGCTGGCTGCGGCTGTAGATAAGGGCGATTATACCGACCACCCTAAAGCATCCGCTTTTATCGAGCAGATGGTAGCGCAGGGGATGGATCGGGATTTTGTGTCCGGATTAGTGTTTGATGCCAAGCACCAGCAATCGATTCTCGATGCGATCTCCAAACCGGCGGAGAAACGCCTCGACTGGGGCGGCTATCGCAAGATTTTTCTGGGGCAGAGCCGGATTGATCAGGGCGTTGAGTTTTGGAACACTTACGAGGATACCCTCAACCGCGCGAGCGCTATTTATGGCGTGGCACCTGAGGTTATCGTTGCTATTATCGGTGTCGAGACCCGTTACGGCCGCCATGCGGGGCGTTATCGGGTTATCGATGCATTGGCGACCCTGGCGTTCGATTACCCGCCGCGGAGTCCTTTTTTTACCACCCAGCTGGGCGAGTTTATGCAGCTGACCCAAGAGCAGAAACTTGACCCTAAAGTGATCAAGGGCTCTTATGCCGGGGCGATGGGCTATGGCCAGTTCATTCCCAGCAGCTACCGTCATTACGCGGTCGATTTTGATCGCGATGGCACCACCGATATTTTGACCAATCCGGTGGATGCGATTGGCAGTGTGGCTAACTATTTCAAACAACATAAGTGGCGTAGTGGAGAGCCGGTCACGCTTGCGGTGGCGCTGAATCAGTCGCCCATGAAGACGGCCGATGAGCTGGCGTGGAGTACCGCCCTGAAACCGGTCGAGACAGTGGCATATTGGCGTAACCAGGGGATCGCTGTAGATCCGACCCTGGCCAATGAAGCGACTGCAACCGCTATGCGCCTCACCACGGCCGCAGGCGAAGAATACTGGCTGGGGATGCACAATTTCTATGTGATCACCCGTTATAACCACAGCAGTCTCTATGCGATGGCGGTGCATCAATTGAGTCAAGCTATTTTAGAGCAGCGTGAGGCTAAGCCCGCCGCGGCTGAGACCACAGCGAATGAGAATAAAGGCGCCTAGGAGTGACCCTGAATAAGCTACTAATCCCCGCCCTGGTTCTGTTGTTATCGGCTTGTTCGACCTCCAAGCCGTCGCGTTACAGCATCGATCAGGATCATGGTCCGATTGCCGAAGTTGATCTTTCCCGCGTCGCCGATGCCGTACCGACCGACGAAGCCAAGAGCTGGGTTGGAAACAAGTCGCCTTATGTGGTGTGGGGGAAAGAGTATTCGGTACTCGATTCCAGCGACGGCTATCTTCAACGCGGGACGGCATCCTGGTATGGGAAAAAGTTTCACGGCCACCAGACCGCCAATGGGGAGGTCTATGATATGTATGCGATGTCAGCCGCGCATAAATCACTGCCGCTTCCCAGCTTCGTCCGGGTGACCAATCTCGATAACGGTAAGCAGGTGGTCGTCCGGGTTAATGATCGAGGTCCGTTTCACGGCGCGCGTCTGATCGACCTGTCGTATGCTGCCGCCTACCGGCTCGATATGCTTAAGCAGGGGACTGCCAGGGTCGAGCTAGAAGCGCTATCCGGCGTCGCTCAGGGTCCAGCTACAGCCCGGTTGATTTCATCCCCAGCCGTTCAGAAGGCAGTGATCAGCAAGCCTGCGCGATTTATTCAATTGGGTGCCTTTTCCTCCTTCAACGCGGCGCAACGTGTTAAAACCCGGGTGGCGCTGCTGCTACGTGAGCAACGTATAGACATCAGCAAGAGCAGTACCGTGCCGGTTCTGTATCGGGTACGAATGGGCCCCCTTGATGATTCGCAAACGTTCCTCAATGGGCTGTTAGCGCAGCTTGCGACTGAGGGCTTTGGCGATGCCCAGGTGTTGGACTTGCCCTGAGCCATTCGCTACATTAACCGCAGTGTTTTTACTGAATTTTTTTTAATCTAAAGAAGAGTCAAAATGAGAGCTTCTCCGACCCATTTTTCCCAGGTTTTTCGAAATCTTAGCGCAGTCGTTTGCTTCTTTGTGCTGAGCTCGACTGCTATAGCCGCGCCGACATTGATTCCGGCACCGCCATCGCTGGCGGCCACCGCCTACGTGTTGATGGATGCAGGGACGGGTAAAATCATCATCTCCGAAAATTCCGATCAGCGCTTGCCTCCCGCCAGTCTGACCAAGTTAATGACCAGTTATATCGCCGATTACGAGATTGCCCAGGGCAATATCTCGATGGATGACATGGTGCTGATCAGCGAGAAAGCCTGGCGCACCCAGGGATCCCGGATGTTTATTCGCGAGGGCACCCGGGTCAAGGTTGAAGATCTGTTAAGAGGGATCGTGATTCAGTCAGGTAACGATGCCAGTGTCGCGATGGCAGAGCATATCGCAGGGAGTGAGGGCGCATTTGCTGATTTGATGAACCAACATGCCGGGCAACTGGGGATGGCAAGTTCGCAGTTTCAGAATGCAACCGGCTTGCCCAAAGAAAATCACTATACGACCGCCAATGACCTGGCGCTGCTGGCGCGGAGTATTATCCAGGATTATCCCAAGCATTATCCGCTCTATGCGGAGAAGTATTTCACCTATAACAAGATCCGCCAGCCTAACCGGAACAAACTGCTGTGGCGCGATAGCAACGTTGACGGACTCAAGACCGGACACACCGAGGAAGCGGGTTATTGCCTGGTGGCATCGGCCAAGGAAAACGGCATGCGTTTGATCTCGGTGGTGATGGGAACCCGCAGTGAAGAAGCGCGGGCGCAAGAGAGCCAGAAACTGTTAGCCTATGGATTCCGCTACTATGAGTCGGTCGAGCTGTATCCGGCCGACGAGGTGCTTAACAGTGCCAAGCTGTGGTCGGGAACTCAGGATACGCTCAAGTTGGGTGTTGGCGAGCCGGTTGCGGTGACCATCCCTCGGGGTCAAAGCAAGGCGTTATCCATTACCCTGGATCTGGATAAAGTGATTCAGGCGCCGGTTGTTGCAGGCACCAGTTACGGTACATTGAATATCGCGCTGGGTGATGAGGTGCTAAAGCAGATCCCTGTTATTGCACTGGAGTCGGTCGAGCCGGCGGGTTTGTTTACCCGGATCTTGCACAGTATTATGCTGTTTTTCCTGTCGCTGTTGGGCTGATTCAGAACGCCTACAGGAATAGATCTGATAATTTACGGGCGCCTGCAGGCGCCCTTGTTGGTTTAGTCTGTGATGCAACCGATTGTTTATCTCAACGGTCAGTTTGTGCCGATGAATCAAGCCCAGGTCCCCGTGATGGACCGGGGCTTTTTATTTGGCGATGCTGTCTATGAAGTGATTCCTTTTTTTAACGGCGTCGGGTTTCGCCTTGAGCAGCATCTGCAACGGTTACAATACAGTTTGGATGCCGTGGGTATTACTCTGGATCTGGACTGGAAGGCACTGTTTGAGCAGTTGCTGGTGTTGAATCCAGGGCCGCATCAGGCGATTTATCTACAGGTCAGTCGCGGGGTGATGCCGCAGCGGGCGTTGCGTTATGGCGAAAATCTGCAGCCGACCGTGTTTGCTTACAGCTATCCAATCCGGATGGCGCTTGAGGGGGCGTTGGATCAGGTCGCAGGCGTAACTGCCGTGACGGTTACCGATCAGCGCTGGGGCCGTTGCGATATTAAAGCGACCGGTCTGCTGGCTAATGTGCTGGCGCTTCGTGACGCGCAGCAGCAGGGCGCGCAGGAGGCGCTATTGGTGCGCCAGGGTTACCTGACCGAAGGCGCGTCCTGTAATCTGTTCCTGGTTGAGCGGGGGCATGTTTATACGCCATTGATGGACACTCATACCCTGGCGGGAACGACCCGCAGTCTGCTGTTAGAGCTGCTGCAGGCGGCAGGCATCGACTGTACCGAACAGCCTATTGCGGAACAGCGACTGCCGCAGGCCGATGAGGTCTGGATCAGTAGCTCTACCCGGGGCGTGTTACCGGTGACCCAGGTCAATGGCCTGTCTGTTGCGAACGGTGTACCGGGTCCGTTATGGTTGCGAGTGGCGCAGCTGTTCCAGCAGTTTGAACAACAGATGTTAGTTAAAGACGAGAAAAAATGATGACGAATCAGGAACCGCCTAAGATTGAATTTCCCTGCCCCGACTACTCACTTAAAGTGATCGGCGTGGGCGCGGATGATTATGAGGCGCTGGTGGTTGAGATAGTGCGCAAACATGCCCCGGATCTCGACATGACCACGATAACCACCCAGCCTAGCCGTAATGGCAAGTTTGTGTCGGTGCGCCTGGCCATCACAGCGACCGGACCCGAGCAGCTAGAGAACTTGCACCAAGAGCTGATGGCAACCGGTAAAGTGAAGATGGTGATCTGATGCACCCGTCTGCCAGCCGCAGGCTGCGGGTTCGCCAGCTCAGCCGTCAACCTTATCTGCCGGTGTTGCATGCGATGCAGCAGTTTACCGATGATCGCACGGCGATGACCGACGACGAAATCTGGTTGGTCGAACATGATCCGGTGTTTACTCAGGGTCAGGCGGGCAAAGAGGAGCACCTGTTGGCGCCGGGTGACATCCCGGTGGTCAAGGTCGATCGCGGTGGCCAAGTCACCTATCACGGTCCTGGTCAGCTGGTAGTCTACCTGTTGCTGGACCTGCGTCGTTTAGGACTGGGGGTGCGTGATCTGGTGACACTGATGGAAGAGGCGCTGGTCGAGTTGCTGGCAGGCTACGGTATTGATAGCTATCCCAAGGCCGATGCCCCGGGGGTCTACGTCAAGCAGGGGCTGGAGTTCGAAGCCAAAATTGCGTCACTGGGATTACGCGTGCGCCGTGGCTGCAGTTTTCATGGCTTGGCGTTGAATGTGGATATGGATCTGGCCCCGTTTTTACGGATTAACCCTTGTGGCTATACCGGCTTAGCGATGACTCAGATGATCGCATCGGTGACTGCGAAGCAGAGATCAGCGTGTCAGATAGCGGAGGTTGGGGAGCGCTTGCAGCAGATCTTCAGTGCCCGGTTAGGTTATAATTCGATCACTTCGACCCAGCAACCGTATTCAGGAACCTCAGAGTAAGCCAGAGGTGCGAGGGATTTGCTCAAGCGGCTACACCCTATTTATTAAGACAGCTCAAAGGCAACATAGATGGCCCAGGATCAACAGTCAGACCCACTAAAAAGCAAACAAGCCCGCGCAGAACAGGGCGTTAAGTTGCGCGGTGCCGAAAAGCTAGCGCGGATTCCGATCAAGGTGGTCCCCACCGAGAAAGCTGACCTGCTGAAGAAACCGAGCTGGCTCAAGGTTAAGTTGCCCGCATCGCCGGAAATTAGCCGGATCAAGCAACGCCTGCGCGCGCATAAACTGTCCTCGGTGTGCGAAGAGGCGGCATGCCCCAATCTGGGCGAATGTTTCAGCAATGGAACCGCCACCTTTATGATCATGGGGGATATCTGTACCCGACGTTGCCCGTTCTGCGATGTCGCGCATGGACGACCCAATCCGTTGAATGTGGATGAGCCGCGGGAGATGGCCGAAGCGATCGCCGATATGCGCCTGAAATACGTGGTGATCACCTCGGTTGACCGCGATGACCTGCGTGATGGCGGTGCCGCTCACTTTGCCGAGTGCATCACGCAGACCCGCCAGCGTATTCCCAGTATTGAGGTGGAAACGCTGGTGCCGGACTTTAGAGGACGGATGGATGCGGCACTGGATGCGCTGCAGCAGTCGCCACCGGATGTGTTTAACCATAACCTGGAAACCGTACCGCGGCTGTATAAACAAGTCCGGCCCGGCTCTGACTATCAGTGGTCGCTGGACCTGCTCCAGGCGTTCAAGCGGCGTTGTCCGGAGGTTACTACCAAATCCGGATTGATGGTGGGGTTGGGTGAGACGATCGCAGAGATCGAGCAGGTGATGCGCGACCTACGCGCCCACGATGTTGATATGATCACCATCGGCCAGTACCTGCAGCCCAGCCGTGATCATCTCGCGGTAGAGCGTTTTGTACACCCGGATGAGTTCGATGCGCTGGCTGTCCTTGGCAAAGAACTGGGCTTTAAGCATGTCGCCAGTGGGCCGCTGGTGCGCTCTTCTTACCATGCCGATCGCCAGGCGCACGGTGAAAAGATTAGCTAGCCTTCAAATTCGAGGGATGGCTCGAGTCAGATAGCTCTGCAGCTAAATCATTCTTAACCGGACAGCAGTCGTTAAAAGTTGTTAATTACGACCATAAAGTCAGTTATGGACGAATACAACTTGATTGATCTAGCATCGATGGTTAGGCTGCAGGTTCCTAGGGATTTTGCATTATAGGGACGATCTTCGATCCATGGACTGGAACACGGCGTTGGCTAACGCTCAAACCCCCACGAATAAACCATTTCTCTTCGCTCCTATAATGCTAGCTGCTCTGCTGTTGGCTGCGTTAGTGGGCAACGTGGTTGCCGCAGAATCGGTTGAGCCACTATCTTGTGGCCCAGATTTCAACTTCGCTGCCTCCTCCTACGAGACCTCCGACCCATCGCCGGGCGGCTCTTGCTTTATTACAGCCGAGCAGCTGCCGCAATGGGCTGCTGATTATCAGGTGGTTGATGTCCGGCCATTGCACCGGGACCAGTCGCCGTTGGCAGACGGCCTAAGAATTTCTCCCCGTGAACTGATCAATCTGCCACAGCTGCGATCTAGTAATCTATTGCTGATTGATCGCAGCTTCGGAAGCATGCGCCCTTCGCTATGGTGTGATCGGTTAAACAAGGCCGGCTTCACATCGGTCAAGTTTCTGCTAGGTGGTGATGCTAACTATCTGTCACTGTTTCAACCTCAATCGCCGGTTTCTGTGTCAGCCAGAGCGGTTGCAGCCTCGGCGTTCTGGCCTGAATGGCATCATGGATATGTCCATATCGTGGTCGAGAACGAACAGGTTCGGCAGCAGTTAGAACGACTGGAACTGGTTGCTGATCTGGTTTTGGTTGCTGATGTTCAGAAGCAACCCGAACAACTGGCTGAGTTTGTCGAAGCTGTCTCAAATCGCTCTGCCCCCATTGTTGTGATCGGTGCGGAGAGTGCATCCACGCGGCGTTTAGTTAATCGGTCTCCGCCCCTTAACCTGTTTTATTTAGAGGGTGGAATCACCCGTTTAAAGGCCTTCGTGCAGCAGCATCGCGCGATTGTCAGCAACCGTAACCGCCAGGCCAACCGCAAGTTGATGTGCAGTGTCTAGCCCGGTGCAGAGTCCGATGCATCGCATGATCTGCTCGTGGCCGTTTGGGCTGGCAATGGCAGTCGTGGCCTGCATCGTCACGGTGCTGTGGCTGGCGGTCCAGCCCGCTGGCATCGCCCCAAAACCAGCGAGTTACCCGATCACAAAACAGATTCGCTACGGCTTTACCGTCACTAATACCACCAACCAACTGATCGAAAATCCAAAATTTATTGCCTTTTCGCCGCTGCCACTAACGCCAAACCAGAAGCTCGTGTCACTGCAGGCTAACCAGGCCTACACCGCCGAACAAGATAAACTCGGCAATCAAAAACTCGAGTTCAAGCTGGCGGCGTTGGCCCCCTTCGCCAGTAAAACCGTGATTATCACCGCCGAGATGGCATTGACCGACCAGCCCAACCCGGTTCGGCTTGAGCCGCAGCAGCGTCAGCTATTTACCGCCCCCGAGCGTTATGTCGAACTGCAGTCGCCAGCTGTCATCCAAGCGACGCAGCAGTTTAACGACAGCCAGGATACCGCTCAATCGATTCACCGTTGGTTGACCCTGAACATCGAAGATATCGGCTACGTAGCCAAAGATCGCGGTGCCGCATACGCCCTCAAACACCGCCAGGGTGACTGCACCGAATACATGTACAGCTTTGTCGCGTTGGCCCGCTCACAAGATATTCCCAGCCGCAGCCTAGCCGGTTTTTGGTTGGAGCAGACAAGCAATCTGCTACGTGCGGGCAGCTACCACAACTGGGCCGAATTTTACGATGGTAAGCGTTGGCTCTTAGCCGACCCTCAGCGCAATGTCTTCGACCAGAACTACTCGAATTACATCGCCTTCAGACATATCAGCGAACACGAAGAGCATCCGATGGGCAGCGCCGAACGCTTTATGGCGCACGATCCCAGACTACGGATCCGAATGAATTGAAAACAGGGATTGGCAAAAACATGCAGGGAAAACGCGTCGTTATACAGTTGTTACTACTGGCAGGAATTCTGTTCTCTTCACTTGCCTCCGCGGCCCCGGTTGTTATCACAACCCCCCTCACGCTCGCCGCTGATGATATCAGCTATGAAGGCACCGACCTGGTGATCGACGGAGTCGTAGCCACCATCGCCGGAACGCACCGGTTTAACAGCTTGCAGCTGATTAATGGGGCGACGATTACGCACGAGCATGCAGTAGCGGATAAGTTAGTGCTGGAGGTGGCGGGTGAATTGTTGGTTAGCGCCGATTCTAAGATTGATGTGACGGGTAAGGGTAATGTCGAGGCAGTTGGTATGTCCGCCTCGGCGGGCGGAAGTTATGGCGGCAGCGGAGGAGTCTATAGCGGGCAGAGTACCAACGCCGTCTATGGTGATTTTCTGGCTCCGGTGGATTATGGAACCGGTAACGCCTACGAGTTTGGCGGTGGGGCAATCAATATCCAGGCGGGCAGCCTGCGACTGGATGGTCAGATCGTTGCCAATGGCGGCGATGAGTCCGCAGATGTCCTGGCTGGTGGTGCCAGCGGCGGCTCGATCTTGCTGAATATCGGCGAACTATCCGGCAGCGGAAGCATCGCCGCCAACGGCAGTAACGGTAACAGTCATTTGGAAACCGGCGGTGGTGGTGGTGGCCGGGTGACGATCTATTACAATTCGCTGAATGGTTTTGATATGAATTCGGTCATCGTCGAGGGCGGCGCGGGTACGGCGCTGGGCGGAGGCAAAGGCTCGGTATATCTGGGTAAACCATCACCTAATCAGGGTTATTTGATTAATTTGTTTGCGACATCAGGAATAGCAAATCCAGGTGCGAATGATATAAATAAAATCACTTTGGCGAGCTGGATTGAAAATTATGGTGAAACGGCACATTTAGCAGTGACCAAAGCGACAACGGGAGGTGTCGATATTACTCATACAGGTATCGTGGATTGGTTTGATCCGAGTCGGAGCCTGTACTTTGAAGCAGATGAGCGCTACTGGAGTACAGATTACGCACAAACAACGATCGATTATCTGGATGGGAATGGGGGTATCGTTTTTTGGACAAGGACATTCTCGTACAGTAGCTATGGAACCAATCTGCTATATGGTACCTCTCAAGATCACAGTGGAGGCGTTAACCCTGGACATGTGAGGTCTCACCCTATGGTTAATGGGGTGTTGGAGTTTGATTCGACCGCTAAAGTAGTCAGTTTCAATCATGTCGAAGTGGATCCTAGCATTTATAACTATGGCCAGGTTAATAGCTGGGAACTTACAGATATCGATGTGGACTCTATTAAACAGATACGTCTAACAGAGTCATTGGTGAGATCTAAATATAATGGTGGTCGCGCTTTTGTCCGATTAAAGCTGCTTCCCGAGCCCGCAACCCGTATTGAACATGTTGAGATCGGCAGGGGCCTGACCGATCACTTTACAGTTGCTTTCAGCGTTGCTATTGATAGCCAAAGCTTTGGCACTGAAGATATTCAGCTACTGGATGCCCAGTCATCTCCCATCAGCATTAGTGCCATTACACCGCTTGATAGTCAGCGTTTTCGAGTCGACCTAGCCGCTCCGCTTGCGGAAGGTAGCTACAGCCTGCGGGTCGGGCCCAACATTCTGTCTGTCAGCGGCAAGGGAATGGACCAAGATGCCGACGGCTTTGAACAAGAAGCTGATGATATCTATGACCATGGCACTTTCGACGTCATAGAATATGTTGAGATAACTTCCGATATCACCATCTCGGCGACTTCTACAGAGTTCGACAACCAAAAAATTCTTATTGATGGCGCCACGATTACGGTTGAAGGCCCACATCCATTTAAACGGTTGGAGCTGGTCAATGGCGCCAAGCTGAGCACGCCGGTTGCTATCAACAGTTATAGTCCTAAAACTTCCATCGTCGTAGACGATCTGATTATTGATAGTACGTCTTCGATTGATGTTAGTGGTAAAGGTATGCCGAACGACCCGGCAGCGGGTAACGCGACGGGCGGCAGCTACGGAGGTTTGGGTGGCCAAGGTGGTAATTATGGAAATGGCCCTGCTAATGACGTCTACGGTGACTACAAGCAGCCGTTCGAGTTTGGCACCGGCGGTCGTTATTATAGCGGTGTGAACAATGGTACTCGCGGCGGTGGCGCGATCAAACTGGTCGTGAGTGGCCGCTTGCAACTGGACGGTTCGATCACCGCTATCGGTAGTCGCGGTTCCTATTATGGTGGCGGCAGTGGCGGTGCGGTCTGGATCGATGCCGGAACGTTAGCGGGTGTCGGTACGATCTCAGCGCGAGGCGCTGACGGTTGGAGCAATTCCTCCGGTGGTGGCGGTGGCCGTGTAGCGATCTACTAC